>NZ_BAABKK010000037.1:0-16738 GCF_039543785.1 Arthrobacter gyeryongensis | reverse complement strand
AGCAGGGTCCCTACGTGGCGACGGAGTCGACACGAAAGGGCCTGCCCCTAGAGTGGGGCAGCAGGGTCAGTCTTTACCTACGTGGCTTGGAGTCGACACGAAAGGGCCTGCCCCAATCTCTAGTGCGTGTCGACTGCCGAGATCTCGGACTTGTCTTCGCCCCACAGGGTGTGGAAAGTGCCCTCGGCGTCTACGCGGCCGTAGGTGTGCGCACCGAAGAGGTCGCGCTGGCCCTGGATGACTGCTGCAGCGAGGCGCTTGCGGCGAAGTCCGTCGTAGTAGGCCAGCGAGGAGGAGAACACGGGAACCGGGATGCCCAGCTGGACAGCCGTTGCCACCACGCGGCGCCATGCCGGCAGCGCGCCGGCGATCGCCTTGGTGAAAGCCGGGGCGAACAGCAGGTTGGCTGGCTTCTCCTCGGCTGCGTAGGCGTTCGTGATTTCCTTGAGCAGCTCGGCGCGGATGATGCAGCCGCCGCGCCACAGCGAAGCGATTTCATCGAGCTTGAGGTCCCAGCCGTATTCCTTCGCGGCGGAAGTCAGCATGTCCAGGCCCTGGGCGTAGGAAACCAGCTTGGAAGCGTAAAGAGCCTGGCGGACGTCCTCGACGAAGTTCTCGGGGACTTCGACGGCGATTTCCTCGCCGGCGAGCAGTTCCTGGCCGAGCTTGCGCTGTTCTGCCTGGGAAGACAGGGCCCGCGCGAAGACGGACTCTGCGATGCCCGAAACCGGGGAGCCGAGCTCGAGGGCGGAGATGACCGTCCAGCGGCCGGTGCCCTTCTGGCCGGCGGCGTCGACGACGACGTCGACGAACGGCTTGCCCGTCTTGGCGTCAACGTGCCCAAGGACCTCTGCGGAGATTTCGATCAGGAAGGAAGCGAGTTCGCCCTTGTTCCATTCAGCGAAGATCTTGGACTGCTCGGCCGGCTCGATGCCGGCGCCGGAGCGCAGGAGATCGAAGGCCTCACCGATGACCTGCATGTCGGCGTATTCGATGCCGTTGTGGACCATCTTGACGAAGTGTCCGGCGCCGTCGGTCCCGATCCAGGCGCAGCAGGGCTTGCCGTCAACCTTGGCTGAGATCTTTTCGAGCAGCGGGCCCAAGGCGTCGTAGGACTCCTTGGAACCGCCGGGCATGATGGAAGGGCCGTTGAGGGCGCCCTCTTCGCCGCCGGAAACACCGACGCCCACGAAGTGCAGGTCCTTCTCGGCCAGCGCGGCTTCGCGGCGGCGGGTGTCCTCGTAGTGCGAGTTACCGGCGTCGATCACGATGTCGCCGGGCTCCAGCAAGGGAACGAGCTGGTCGATGACGGCGTCAACCGGCTTGCCGGCCTTCACCATGATCAGGACACGGCGGGGCTTCTCGAGGGAGTCCACGAGTTCCTGGAGGGTTTCCGTGCGGATGAAGTCGCCGTCCGTGCCGTGCTTGGCCAGCAGGGCGTCGGTCTTTTCGACGGAGCGGTTGTGGAGGGCAACGGTGAAGCCGTTGCGGGCCAGGTTGCGGGCCAGATTGGCGCCCATCACCGCGAGGCCGGTGACACCGATGTGTGCTGACATCAAAACTCCAATTCATTCTTGTGCATCGAGTCCTGCTCGGAGCGAGGAAACGCTTTCTAGAGCAGTAGCTGGAATAAACCATACGTATTCGGACCACGTCTGGGAAAGTTGCGCCCACGTTTTGGAAACGTCCGCGTCACAAAAGAGTCTATGTTGCGAGCCCGCACTGTGGGGAGTTCGCCGGCGCCCGGGCTTCCGGTGGCGGAGCAGTCAACGCCACTATGCTTACGACTATGTCAACCAGTCTCCACTACCGCGCTGTCGAGCACCTGGGTACCCGGATCGTCGGCGGTAAGCTCCCCACCGGTCACGTCATGCTGGCTGAGCACCTTGAGGAGGAACTCAAAGTGTCCCGGTCGGTGGTACGTGAGGCCGTTAGAGTACTGCAGTCTCTGGGACTGGTGGAAACCATCAAGCGAGTTGGCATCCGGGTCCTTCCCGCGCACCGCTGGAATCCCTTCGATCCACTGGTCATCCGCTGGCGGCTGGCCGGAGAAGGCCGCGGCGCACAGTTGCGCTCCCTCGCTGAACTCCGCTCCGCCGTCGAGCCCGTAGCGGCAGAACTGGCCGCGGAAAACGCCCCGGAGTCCCTGCGCAGCGAACTGGTGGAGATCTCCCTGGCCATGCGGGAAGCAGGCCGTGCGGGCGACATGCCCACCTTCCTGGATCTCGACATCCGCTTTCACGCCCTGGTGCTCTCCGGTTCCGGCAATGAAATGTTCGCGAACCTGATCGGGCAGGTCACGGAGACACTGACCGGCCGGACAGTTCACGGCCTCATGCCGGAACATCCGAAGGAAGCGGCCCTGCAATGGCATCTGGATGTAGCCCAAGGCATCAGGGACGGAGACGGCGACAAGGCCCGCGAGGCCTCCTCCAACATCATGCGGGAGACCATCGCGGACCTGTCACCGGACTGGGAAGGCCAGCCGCGGGTATTTGTCCCAGTCGAACGGCGCTGACGGCTGGCCCCCAGCTCCGCCCGACTGATCGGCCGGGAGGTTAGGCCACAGGCTGGAAGTTGAGCAGGACCTTCCCCGATTCGGCTGAGTTCCTTGCCACCTCGAAGGCCTCCAATCCGCGATCCAACGTGAATTCGTGCGTCACTACAGGGTCCACGTAGAGCGAACCGTCTGCGAGCGCCGCAATGACCTCGTCGATCTCGTTGTTGAAACGGAAGGAACCGAGCAGTTCGAGCTCGCGGGTGATGGCCAGCGAAATGAAGACCGGTTGCGGTCCCGAGGGCAGCAGCCCGACCATGACCACCTTCCCGCCGCGTACCGCGCCTTTGATGGCCGATGCGAGTCCGAAGTGGCTGCCGGAGGACTCGATGACGACGTCGGCTTCCACGGCGGCGATTGCCTCTGCGTCATCGCCCTTGAGAACCTCGTCGGCGCCCACTGCACGCGCGATCTCAAGAGGCTTGTCGTGCATGTCGACGGCCACGATCCGGGTTGCCCCTGCGCGCTTGAGTACAGCAATTGCCAGTGCGCCGATCGGACCGCTACCGATTACCAGCGCTGTCTTTCCGGCCACGTCCCCTGCGCGGGCGACGGCGTGCCATGCAACGCTGGCCGGCTCCACAAGCGCCGCCGTGCGCAAGTCCAGCGTGGCCGGAAGAGCCCGGAGCATGCGGGACGGCAGGGTCGCGTAGCGGCTGAAGGCGCCGTCGGTGTGCGGGTACCGCGCTGCACTGCCGAGGTAGGTGCAGCCCGGGGAGAGGTTGGGCCGGTCTTCCGGATACCTGGCGGCACCCGGACCCGGGGTTGCCGGGTGGACCGCGACGGCGGTTCCGGCTGCCGGACCGCTGCCATCGGCGGCCTGCTGGACAACGGTGCCGACGATTTCGTGGCCGAGCACCATGGGAGCCTTGAGGATCGATTCCCCCGCCGCGCCGTGGAGCCAGTAGTGCAGGTCCGAGCCACAAATGCCACCGTAGGCGATCTCGACGACGGCCTGGTCAGGGGTGGGAACAACGAGGGCTATGTCCTCGATGCGAAGGTCGCCGGCGGCATGGGCCACAACCGCGGGTGAAGACTGGGGAAGCTGAAAGCCGCTCATTAGACGACCACCGTCATTCCGCCGTCGACGAAGATCGTCTGGCCGTTGACGAAGTTCGAAGCCTCGGAGGCAAGCCAGACCGCCGGACCGGCAAGATCCGCGACGGTGCCCCATCGGTGGGCCGGCGTCCGGCCAAGGATCCAGGAGTTGAACTCGGGATCGTCCACGAGGTTCTGGGTCATCTCAGTGTGGATGTAACCCGGGGCGATGCCGTTGATCTGAAGGCCGGAGGCCGCCCATTCTGCAGTCATGGCGCGTGTCAGGTTCCGCAGTCCACCCTTGGCGGCCACATAGGGGGCTATCGTGGGGCGCGCCAGGTCAGTCTGCACGGAGCAGATGTTGATGATCTTGCCGCGGCCCCGCGGAATCATGTGGCGGGCGGCTTCACGTCCTACGAGGAAGGCGCTCGTCAGGTCAGTGGTGATGACCCGCTCCCAGTCCTTCACGTCCAGGTCCAGCATCGGGACGCGGTGCTGGATGCCCGCATTGTTGACGAGGATATCCAGGGGGCCGACATTCTCCTCGACCCAGGCAACGCCGCGGGCCGCTTCCGCATCGCTCGTGACGTCGAACGCGCAGCTGTGGATGCGGCCGGGACCGAAGTCCGCCGCCATGGCGGCTTCCGCATCCTTGAGCCGTTCCGTATTGATGCCGTTGAGGACAACGGTGGCACCGGCGTCGGCCAATCCGCGAGCCAGCGCGTTGCCGATGCCGCGGCTGGATCCGGTCACGAGCGCAACGCGCCCGGTGAGATCAAAGAGTCCACTCATGGTTGTTTCCTTACTTAGTTCAAAGGGCTTAGGGACGAGTCGCTGAGGTTGGCGATGGCCTGGCGGACAACTGCGAGGTCCTGGTCGCCCAGGCCCTGATCAATCAGTTCGCGGTAGAGCTCGACGCCGGCAGTCGCCATCGGGACAGCGGCACCGGCCGCTTCGGCGCTTTCGAGCACGAACTTGAGGTCCTTGTGCATGAACTTCGCGGGACCTGTGGGCGCGTAATCCTTGGCTGCCAGGCGTGGGCCGACAATCTCCAGGACCCGGCTTCCGGCGAGTCCGCCGGCCAGGACGTCGAAGAGGGCAGAAGGATCCATGCCCGAGCGTTCGGCGAGTTCGGCGGCTTCCGCGAGCGCCGCCGTCGTGGTCCCGACGATCAGTTGGTTGCACGCCTTCGCCAGCGAACCGGCACCCAGGTTGCCCATGCGGCGGACGGTGGTGCCCATGGATTGGAGCACGGGAAGCGAGCGCTCGAAGTCTTCTTCGCTGGCTCCCACCATGATGGCCAGGGTGCCGTCCTGGGCACCTTTGGTGCCCCCGCTCACCGGGGCATCAACGACGACGGCGTTCCCGCCACTTGCGCTGTGGACCGTCCGGCCGAATTCCTGCACGGCGGTCGGGGACACGCTGCTCATGATGACGACCAGGGTTCCCTGAAGCGGCGCGGCCGAGCGCCAGGACTCGAGGAGCGGCGCGGCCGCATCCTGGATGTAGGAGAGATCCGGAAGCATGAAAATGATGATGGGTTGGTCCCGGAGTCCGGCAACCGACTCCGAACGTTTTCCGCCGAGCTTCTCCAGTTCGGCGAGCGCTTCGGCGGACCGGTTCCATGCAGTCACCTCCCAGCCGTTGCCGAGCAGATTGGCTGCCATGGGGAAGCCCATGAGCCCGAGTCCCACGAAACCTGCGGTCTTGGCGGTCATCTTTCGCATACACCTCACTTCTTTGTGGTTCATCTTTCAAAAACTGTTCAATATCCTAGCCTCAATTCAGTATGATGAACACCATGACGACTGATGAACTCACCATCGCGATCGCAGTCCCGCTCGAAGCTGAGCATGTGGAGCGTATCCGCGCCGTAGATCCGAGCATTACGGTGCTCTACGAACCCGAGCTTCTTCCTCCGGAACGCTTCCCGGCCGACCACTCCGGCGATCCCGACTTCAAGCGGACTCCCGAACAAGAGGAACGCTACTGGTCCATGCTGAACAAGGCCCAGATCCTTTATGGTTTCCCGAACGAGAATCCGGCCGGCCTGACCCGCATCGCCCAGAGCAACCCCCACCTGCAGTGGATCCACGCCATGGCCGCAGGTGCCGGTGGCGCCGTGAAGGCCTCCGGCCTCGACAACGAGACCTTGCAGAAGTTCAAGGTCACCACGTCGGCAGGCGTGCACGCTCTTCCGCTGGCCGAGTTCGCTGCCCTGGGCATCCTCAACGGCTTCAAGCGCAGCGCGGAACTTGCACAGGACCAGGCAGCCAAGGTCTGGCCCGAGCTGCGGACCCCCACCAAGCTGGTGAACGGCTCCAAGCTGGTCGTCACGGGTCTCGGCGAAATCGGCCTCGAGACCGCCCGCATCGCCCGTGCGCTCGGCATGAAGGTCAGCGGAACCAAGCGGAACGTCGAAGCGATCGAAGGGATCGACCAGGTCGCGGACAACGATGGCCTGGCCGGACTCCTGGCGACGGCAGACGCCGTCGTCAACACCCTCCCCGGCACGCCGTACACGGAGAGACTCTTCAACCACGAAGTCTTCTCGGCAATGAAGCCCGGCACGGTTTTCGTCAACGTTGGCCGCGGAACCGTGGTTGACGAGGATGCGCTCCTCGAAGCCCTGGACAACGGCCAGGTTTCGTACGCCTGCCTCGACGTCTTCGCCGTCGAGCCGCTCCCCCAGAACAGCCCGCTGTGGAACCATCCCAAGGTCATGGTCTCTCCACACACCTCGGCACTGAGCGCAGCCGAGAACCGCCTCATCGCCGAGCGCTTCGCCAGCAACTTGCGCACCTTCCTCGACGGCGGGGAACTCCCCCACCTCGTGGACACGGTGCACTTCTACTAAACCGCCAACAACCCAGCGCCATCCAAGCGGCCCCTCCGGTTTCCGGAGGGGCCGCTTTGCTGTGGGTGGCGGGTTTGTTGCGCCAGGGCGGGGGGCACGAAAAAGCGGCGGCCCCCTCCAAATTCCGGAGGGGCCGCCGCTGCTTTCGTACCTCGCGGTACGGGACTTTTTACTTCGCGTCCTCCAGGGAGAGGAGGTCACGGCCGGCTGTTTCCGGTGTGAAGAACGTGGTGATGTATGAAATCAGCGCCAGGACCAGCGAGTAGACCGCCAGGACTACCCAGGAGTTGCCCGTAGCGGCAAGGAGTGCGACGCCAACCAGTGGCACGAGTCCGCCGGCCAGGACAGCAGACAGTTCGCGGCTCAGGGCGACGCCGGTGAACCGGTACTGCGAGCCGAAGAGCTCGGGCAGCAGCGGGCACTGCGGGCCAAGCATGGACTGTACGCCAAGGGCGATGCCGACAACCATTACGGCCCACACAAGGGTCACGTTGCCGAGGGTCACCAGGTAGAAGGCGGGAATCGCGAAGATTGCCTGGAACAGGGCCCCATAGCGGTAAACCTTCACTCGACCAATACGGTCAGACAAGGCACCGAAGGTGACCACCATGACGGCGGCAAATCCGGCGGCGATCAGCAGACCGACCGGGCCGATGAACTTGTCGCCCGGGAAGACGCCTTCCTTGACGGACATGAAGGAGATGAGCAATGCCGAGTAGATCGAAGAGTTGCCGTTTTCGCCCATGCGGAGACCGATGCCCACCAGCACATTCTTTTTGGAGTGCTTCCAGAGCTCGCCAACGGGGTTCTTCACCACGTTCTTGTGCTTCTCAAGCTCCTGGAACACCGGGGTTTCCTTCAGCTTCAGACGGATGAAGATTGCCACGACGATCAGAATGATGCTGGCGAGGAAAGGCACACGCCACAGCCAGCCTTCGAGGACGCTTTTGTTGGCCATGCCAATGAGCGCAAAGGTGCCGGCGCCGAGGAGGGTTCCAAGCTGGATGCCTACGAACGGCAGCGAAGCAAAGTAGCCACGGCGTTTGGGCGGAGCGACTTCGGAGATCAGCGTGGTTGCGCCTGCTTGTTCGGCTCCAGCGCCCAGGCCCTGGACAATACGGAGCGTCACAAGCAGGACAGCCCCGAGCATGCCCGCTTGGTCGAACGTGGGCAGCAAGCCGATCGCGAAGCTGGCAAGGCCCATCATGCCGATGGTCATCAGGAGGACCATCTTGCGGCCGAAGCGGTCTCCGATGAATCCGAAGAAGATACCACCGAAGGGCCGCGCCGCGAATCCAACGCCATAGGTTGCGAACGACGCGATCAATGCGCCGCTTTCACCCAAAGGCTTGAAGAACAGCGGTCCGAAGATCAGCGCCGAAGCCAGGCCATAAATGTAGAAGTCGTAGTACTCCAGGGCGGATCCTACGGAGCTGGCAAGAGTTGCCCTTCGCAGCTGTTCCGGCTCAACTACCGCGCCGTCCATATCAGCAAGCTTTGTCTTAGTACGAGTTGTCACAAGCACTCCCTCAAGAACACTCCAGACCCCCGTTGGCCTGGCGAGATAGCGTCAGCCGCCATGGCGTGAATCACTATAGTGAACAGAGTACAGCACGTTGTACAAGTTTCAAGTGGTGTAATCAGATTTAATTATGACCCCGCCCAGGCGGCACATCAGTTAGCCCATCGGGTTGCCCAGTGAGTGGGCGAGCTCCTTGAGTTCCTTCACCATGAGGGCAGCCTGTTCCTCGGAAAAAGTGGCCTTCAGGGCTGTCACCGAGAGACCGAGGCTGGGGCCGTGTGCTCCGTGGGTAGGGACGGGCACGGCAAGGCACACCACGCCGAGAGTGGACTCCTCGTCCTCCAAGGCATAGCCCTGCTTGCGGATCGCGGTCACCTGGGCCTTGAGCTCAGCGGCACTCCGGAGGGACTTCGGGGTCATGACAGGGAGCTCCACGTCGTCCGGGAACATCGCCTCGATGTCATGGTCGTGAAGCTGGGCCAGGAGAACCTTCCCGACGGCGCTCAGGGAAAGCGGCATTTTGTCGCCGATGTTCGACGTAAGCCGGACAGCCGGGTGCCCTTCGTAGCGCGCCAGGTAAATGATGTGATCGCCGTCGATCATCGCAATCCGCACTGTTTCGCCAGAGAGCGTTGGTGCCTGCTCGCAGAACTTGTAGAACTCCTGGACTTCATCGAGCCGGCTGAGATAGGCGGCACCAAGTTCCACCAGCTTCCGGCCAAGTGAAAAGTCGGCACCTTCGCGGGTAATAAGCCGGGCTTCTTCAAGAGCCATCAGCAGGTTTGACGTGGAGGACTTCGGAATTCCGAGCTCCCTCGCAAGATCGCTGAGTGTCAGGCGACCCGAAGGTGCCTCGGCCAAGGCATCCAGGACCGCGGCCGCGCGGGTCACGGCAGGCGCCGGCGAGGAGCTCCCCAGTCCTTCGGCGGAACGGGGGGTGCGGGAATCGGCCATGATTCTCCTTCGCAATCGTGCGTCTGGCGCAGAGTGGGCGCGTGCCAGGCAGAAACGCTACCCGGGGGCAGCGGAACTCCGATCCGCGGCACAACGCTTGTTCAATCCACTGAACAACTACCATCATAGTGGCTTGGCTCTGGGATGGGACGCGCCGGACAGAGAACGGCTTCCTTTCCATATCCAAAAATTCTCTGTATATTCATCTATGAGCTCTCCACCGCGGCATCCCCCAATAGTCGCGGTGGAGAGCTTTTCCAATTTCCGGCGGCGGATTGGGCTCGACGCTAGCCCTGCTGCCAAGGAGTGAGCCGTGGCAGCCAGCGCGGGACGTTGGCACGGTAGTCCTCATACTCGGCGCCGAACTTGCGTGCCAGCGTCGGCTCCTCATATAACCTGACGAAGGCCACCACGGGAACTGCGCCCAAAGCCGCCAGGCCGAACAGCTTCGGCTGTCCCAGCAGGAGGCCCTGTCCGGTGATCGCGGCGCCAATGCCCACGTAGATGGGGTTCCTGACGAACCTGTAGAAACCGCTGACCACAAGGTTCTTCGGCGGCGCAAAGGGCGCCGGCGTGCCCATTCCCTCAAGCGCGAACCGCGCAAACGAATTCGTGATCACCGCCGCGCCGGCGCCGATCAACAGAACACCTGCGCACTGGGCCGCCAGCCCACCCGGCACGGGCTGTTTCACTTTCCAGCGGGTCACCACCCAAGGCAACAGACCGGCGACAGTTGCCGGGGCGGCCGCGAAGACCGCCGTACCTATCTCCGCCAGCCTCTTGTCACGCGCTACATCTCCGGACGCTGTCATGCTGCCATTCTGAACCGCCTGACGGCCGGCGGCAACCATCAGAGCCCGAACGCACCCAGCCGAAAGAAAAGAGCCCCTGAGCCGCGTTTCCGCAGGTCAGGGGCTTCTCCTAGCGGTTCGCTCGCTTGCGGCGAATCACGAAGGCCGAGCCGAGTGCAATGGCGGCGAGAGCCGCGAACATCAGTGAGAAAACAGTTGGAGCCATGCCGGTGTCGGCCAGTCCGCTCGCCGCTTTAATGGTGGCGCCGGTGCTTCCGGTGGTCGGGGGGACCATGGGAACCACGGTAACGCCAGAGTCGACGGGCGGATTGACGGGCGGATTGACGGGCGGATCAACCGGCGCGGCAGTGACCTCGAGCGTGAGGTTGGCCGAGCTCGGCTCGAACAGCGCAGGCGAGAACCGCGGCGTGTTCGTGGCGCTGGCAATAGTCACCACGCCGCTCATGGTTCCGGCCGTTGCGAACGTCGATGTGGAACTGATCACCCACGCGCCGTTCTTCTCCGTAACTGTTGCCGCGACCGGGTCTCCCCCTGCCCACGAGACCGTTGCCGTGATGGGTTCAGCAGCAGGGCCGGCGAAGGTGACCCGCGCGACCTCGATGGTCTTCTCCCGGCCGGCAATCGTGGTCAGGTCCGCACCCGGCACGATCACCGGAGTGGCCTTGCGCGGAGCGGAGACACTCGGGATCCAATCCTTCTGGGCCGTGGCCCAGTCGAGGCCAGCCTTAGTGCCGGACAGTGCGAAGTCGAGCCGAGCGCCGTTCCGGAGATCGTCCACATCGACCCAGGCGGCCGTGTGCACTTTGTCATTCACGGTCACACCAGCAATGTAGCTCGGAAGCTTCTCGTTCGCGCCCGCAGCAGTGATCAGCAGTTTTTCACCGCTCTCGAGGGTAATCGTGGCGGCCTGAACCTTGGGGGCGTTGAGAGCCATGATCCCCGAGCCGGGCATCACCGGCTGGATCCCGAGCGAGGCCATTACATACCAAGCGGCGAGAGTGCCGAGGTCATCATTGCCGACCCCGCCGCCCGGGGTGTTCGGGAAGCGGTTGAGATTGGCCGCGAGCACGTCGTTGGTCTTGCCCGGCTCACCGACGAAGCCGTACAGCCAGGGGTTCATCATCATCGGTTCGTTGCCCGGGTTGTACCCTATGCTCGTGTAGTACGTGCTGCCACCCTCCGCCCAGCTGCTCGGAGAGACCCCCGGAGCAGACTGGAGGGCCGGCTGGTTGAAGTAGTAGTCGAGACGTTTGACGAACTCCTCGCGACCGCCCATCTTCTGCTGCAGACCGACCACATCCTGCGTCGCCATCCACTGGTAGTGCCAGGGGGTTCCCTCGTGGAAACCGGACCTGGTCACATCCGTGCGCTCCGGAACCGGGACGAACTGGCCCTCGGGCGTGACGGCGTTGACGATACCCTTGAAACCGCCGCTGAGTGTGACATCCGGGTTCCAGAGCTTCGTCCAGTTCGTGCCACGGGCCAGGAACTCTGCCGCTTGGCCGCTCTTCCCAAGCCGTTGCGCAGCGGCGCCGATGCTGGCGTCCGCTGCGGCAAACTCCATCGTGGCCGAGCCACCGTGACGGTACTCTTCGTATTGGCCGCCGAGGCCACCGCCCCACTCCGGATAATACGGGATGTGGCCGTTGGCCAGGTAGAACGCGGCGCTCTGCCGGCCGACGGATGCGACGCCGGCGGGAGGCGCCGTGGTGGCGTTCTCGACGAGGTAGTCCCACATCCGGCCGGCGATGTCGGCTGGAACGGTGCCGAGCGTAAAGTTCTCGGCGATCCATGGCGAGACCGGGTCGCCGGCCATAATGTTCGTCTCGACCGAGCCTAGCGACCAGCGCGGGAACCAACCGCCCTCGACCCGGGCCTGGTACATCGAGCGCACGATGTCGGCGGCGCGGTTCTTCGCGAACAGCGCATGGAAAGTCGCCTGCGTGCGGTACGTGTCCCACAGCGAGAACGTTTGGTAGTAGTTCCAGCCATTGGCGGTGTGCGTCTTGGCGTCCATTCCTGTGTACCGGCCGTCGACGTCGCTTCCGATGGTCGGCGACAGAAGGGTCTTATATAGCTGGGTGTAGAAGATCTTGCGCTGCTCGGCGGATGCCGTGATGTCGAACCGGCCAAGTTCGGCGTTCCAGGCGTCGCGGGCTTTCGCGCGGATCTGATCAAACGGCAACCGCGTGCCGTCGGCGGTCGCCTCGGCGATCCGGTTACCGCGGGCGCCTTCGACGCTCACGTACGAGACCCCGACGCTCACCTCGACATCGCGGTCTGTCGTGGTATCGAAAGTGGCGACGAAACCGTTGTTGCCGTCGGTGACCTCATTGGAATTCCGGCCGACGACGAACTGGGCGTTGTTGCCCCAGGTGCCGGTCGACAGCGGAGCGCGGTCGAAAGTGGCGCTGAAGTAGTAGCGGGACTTTTTCTCGTTTCCGCTGCAGAACCCACCGTTGTCGATCCAGCCCTCGAGGGTGGTGCCATCGACCCAAGAGACCGAACTCGCGCCGGCACTGCGCAGCGTCTGACCCGTGTTGAACGAAAGATTGGAGGTATTGCCGGCCGGGAAGGTGTACCGGTGTGCGCCCACTCTGGTGGTGGCCGAGAGATCGACCTTGACGGAGTTGTCGAGAGTCACACCGTAGTAACCGGCCGTGGCGGATTCGCTTCCGGACTGGATGCCAGTGAACCGTCGCGAAGTGGTGGGCGTGGCGGTGGTGCTGGGCGAGACCAGGAGTTCACCGGCGGCCGGACAACCCGCACTGTTGACGTGCCGGTGGCTGAATCCCCACACGCGACCGGCGTTGTTGCTGTACGACGTGGAACCGTAGCTGTTGGTGTTGTCAGGGCTGAGCTGCACCATTCCGAACGGGAGCGTCGCCCCCGGATAGGCGTTGCCCTCGCTCTCGGTTCCAACGAACGGGTTGACCTCGTTGGAAAGGTCGGTGACGGTCGGCGCCGCGGATGCTTCGACCGGAGTTCCGATTGCGAGCGCGGCCGCAACCGCCATGGCCGGCGCGAGCCGAGATCGCCGAGGCCTGCTCAGGATCCGTGGGCGTACAGCCGGACTGTCGTGTGGGCTTGACATCGAGGGTGTCCTCCTTGACCTGACTCACGGGGATCGAGCATCAACGCTCGTCGCCGCTGTCCGCCGCCAAGCGCTGACGGGGCAACGGCCCGTGGAAACGTTTCCACGCGGCCGAGTCTACTCAGCACACATCGCACGAGTCAACGCCGGAGAAGTAAATAGCGACCGAGACGAATGCCCGCTCAGGGGATTTATAGGGGCGTGCGAACGGGCGTCAACGGGCGGCGAGCACCGCGTCGCGGCTCAGCTCTCCCGAGCCCCGCACGATGAGACGAGTGTTCAGCGTGACGGTCTGCGAGGGCGAGACATCGCCATCCAGACGCTTGTAGAGCATCCTCATCGCGATCTGTCCCATCGCCTTCGGGTCCTGCGCCACTACTGTGATCCCGGGCACGACGACGTCGGCAAGTTCGAAATCGTCGAAACCCACGATCGCCAGCGAGGTGTTGTGAATGCGCAAGGCGCCGATCACGTTGATGCTCGTGCGGTTGTTGCCGGCAAAAACCGCGGTTGGAGGGTCATCCGACGCCAGCATCCGCCCGAGGGGCTCGTCCACCGGGTCGCGGGTCGTCGCGCTGGAGTAGACGAGTTCGGGGTCGAAAGGGATGCCCGCTTCCTCGAGTGCGGCCCGGTAGCCGGCGATGCGCTCGCTTGCGGTATAAAGGTCCGGCCGATCAGTGAAGCAAGCGATCCGCCTATGCCCGTAGCCGATGAGATGCGCCACGCCGGTGCGCGCGCCGCCGCGGTTGTCCACGATCACGGCGTCGACATCCAGCTCCCGCGGCGGGCGGTCGACGAAGACCATGCTCGTACCAGCGTCGAGCTCCGCACGCAGGTATTCCTCGTCGCCGCCTTCGGGGAGAGTAATCACCAGGCCGTCGACCCGGCGGGCGCAGAACGTGAGGATCATCTTGCGGGCGCGCTCCGGGTCTTTGTCCGAGGAGGCGGTCAGGAGCACGGAATCGCGGCGCAGGACCTCCTCCTCCACGGAGCGGTTAAGCAGGGAGAAGAACGGGTCCGCGACATCCTCGACCAGTAGCCCAATGCTTGCCGTCGCTCCGGTTCTGAGCATCCTGGCACTGTCGTTTCGACGGAATCCGAGCCTGTCGATCGCAGCGTTGACCGCAGCGACGCTCTCCTCGCTCACGTTCGACTTGCCGTTGACGACACGGGAGACCGTGCCGACGCCGACTCCGGCGACGCGTGCGACGTCTTTCATTGTGGCACGGGCGTTCGGACGCTCGACAGCCACCCTCAACCCGTCACCTGCGCCCATTTCCGAAACCATTCCGCGATGCATTTTAGCATCGCGATCCGCGAAGAAGGCCCCAGGGAGTCCGGGGCGTCAGCACCCAAAAGAAAAGAGCCCCTGAGCTGCGTTTCCGCAGTTCAGGGGCTCTTTGTGCTTGGTGGGTCCTACCGGGATCGAACCGATGACATCCACGGTGTAAACGTGGCGCTCTACCAGCTGAGCTAAAGACCCAAACAATGATTTCAGCACCCTCGGCGCTTCAACCAACGAACATGTACTCTACCGGATCAATCGACCGGAACACTAATCGGCTGACCTGAAGGCAGCAGATCGGGAAGTTCAGCGGCAAGCCAAGCCAGTGCTCCGCTGACTCCTGCTTCCACTTTCAGGTCCGCGAACCCATCACCACGCGTCGGTCCGCGATTGATGATCACTACCGGCTTGCCGAGTTTGGCTGCGTGCCGCACGAACCTCAGGCCGCTCATGACGGTCAACGAAGAACCTGCCACCAGCAGCGCCCCGGCTTCGTCCACCATGGAATAGGCGCGCTGCACCCGGTCCCTGGGCACGTTTTCGCCGAAGTACACGAAGTCCGGCTTGAGCGTTCCCCCGCAAATGGGACAAACAGCGACGACGAACGATCGTATGAGCTCAGGATCCTCAACCGAGGCATCGGCGTCGGGCGCCATTTCCACGACGCCGGAAGCCTGGGCGGCTTCGAGGAAGCCGGGATTGATTTCCTCAAGAATTGACGCGACGAGACCCCGGGTGAAGACGTGCCCCTCGTCAAGGCAGATCACACGATCGTAGCGTCCGTGCAGGTCCACCACATTGATACTGCCGGCGTCCTCATGCAGACGGTCCACGTTCTGCGTGATGAGTCCCGTGATCAGCCCTCGCCGCTCAAGGAGCGCGACGGCGGCATGCCCCCCATTGGGGTCCGCATGCCGAAGGTGCGACCAGCCAAGGTGGTTCCTCGCCCAGTACCGGCGCCGGTTGGCGGCGCTTCCGATGAACTCCTGGAAAGTCATCGGATTCCGCGGCGCGGCTCCCGGGCCGCGGTAGTCAGGGATTCCGGAATCAGTGCTGAGGCCGGCTCCCGTCAAGACAGCAAACCGTTTGCCGCCGAGAATCCCGGCGGCGCGGCGCAGAAAGTCCAACTCGCCTGCATCCAATTCAACTGTGGGAGCCGGTGGAAGTATGGCGAAGCCGGTCATTCCGACGCCGGGCCGTTGGGCACTCATCTGCGCTAGGCCTGGCCCAGTGCGGACAGCGCCTCGCGGTATTCCGCTAAGTCGCGGGCCTGGCCGCGCGGATTGACGACGACGTAGCGCACGATGCCCGCTGCATCGATGATGAAAGTGCCTCGCAAGGACATGCCGGTAGCTGCATCAAACACGCCATACTTCTCGGCTACTTCCCCGTGCGGCCAAAAGTCCGCCAAGAGATCGAACTCGTAGCCTTCCTTCTCCGCGTAAGCCCGCAAAGCAAACTTGCTGTCCACCGACACCCCGAGGACTGTGGCGTTGGCATGTTCGAAAATACCCAGATTGTCGCGGAGCTCGCACAGCTCCCCGGTGCAGATTCCAGAGAAGGCGAACGGATAGAAGACCACCACCACGTTCCGGCCGCGAAGCTCGGACAAGCGCACTGGCTCCCCGAACTGGTTCACGAGCTCAAAATCCGGTGCTTCCTGGCCCACAACGGGAACTCCCGGACGCACTCCGGAAGGGTTCAACCTCGTGTGTGTCACTTGTTCTTCTTGCGCGCTACAAGCCGCGTGGCGCTCCAGTCCTTGGAGACGCCTGCGGAGGTAGTGCAATGCAGGCCAGCGGTGGGAGCGGCGTCCTGAATATCCGAGGGCGAGACGTAGTTGTCGCGGCCCGACTTGGGGGTGAGCACCCAGACCACGCCGCCTTCACCCAAGGTGGTCAGTGAATCAACTAGTGCGTCGACAAGGTCTCCATCACCATCGCGCCACCAGAAAATGACCGCATCCACTACCTCGTGATCGTCTTCGTCAAGCAGCTCGGAACCCGTGAGTTCCTCAATGTCATCACGCAAATCGAAATCGACATCATCGTCGTAACCGAGTTCCTGAATTAGATCCCCATCTTTGAAACCCAATCTTTCCGCCACATTTACCGATGTGGCGGCGTCGGCCTCGCTCACGTTTCCTCCTCTTGAAGTGATTTCGATTACTACAAGCCAACACCCTTTGGGCGTGTGCTTCAAGCCATTGTCCCGCGTTCCACCATAATCCGCGCCCCAGCCACGGCTAAAGCATGGCTACATTCGGGGCCATCGCCAAGACTGCAGCTACAACTGCCTACGATGTAACAGCTTGAGTGTGACATACAACGCCTTCACGACCGCGCGGCTACGCATCGCGGCTCGTACAAAGCTACAGTGGCCAGTGAAGACTTTGGCTGCAGGGCAACCGCCCGCCGCGAATAGCGCAGCTTGAGCTCAAGAGAACCTGTCCGGCGCACATGACCGGGCTGTTGTAACCGATATGTCGCACACGCCGCGTTCATGACGGGCAGTTACCCTGCCGGACCTGAGGCGACGATGAATGCGCCAAAAGAGAGGTTGGACGTGGCTGCAGGAGAAGAGACCTCACACATCCTTAGCGGGTTGACTTCCCAGCTG
>NZ_BAABKK010000036.1:0-2510 GCF_039543785.1 Arthrobacter gyeryongensis | reverse complement strand
AGGCCCGGTACCCATCGAAGCCATCGAACCCACCGAGTTCCTCCGCGCAGTGCTCCACACCTTCTAAAACACGCCCCAATAGTCCAACCTCTTTGGGCACGGCACACCGCCCGCGCCCAAAGAGCCACGACATGTTCTATCGGGTGCCGCGAAAAGTGTTACGGCACTTAACTTGGACTTGAGGTTGGCTGGCAGCAGGCGTCAAGATTTCCGGCGACTTCAGGGTTGATGGTTCTCTAGTAGGCGGTCCGATATGGTTGTCGCCGCGTGTTTAACGGCGATCACGGCGTGGGCGATATCCACGTCGCGGCGCTGTTTTTCATCCCAGGCGACACCTACGCTCCCCAGGGCTGTTTTCTGATCGGTGAGAATCGGCGCTGCCACGCTGTATACGCCCGGGTTGAACTCTCCGATGGTCAGAAGGTACCCATCTTTTTTAATCCTGCCCAGATTTGCTCGGAAGGAACTCCATGTGTTGCCCAGTCCGGCGGTCTCGATTTCTTTGCGCTGGCGGGGGTAGATGGATTTCAGGCGGTGGTGGGGAAGGTGGGCAAGGATAACCTTGGACACGGACCCTCCTTCGAACAATGGTCTCCGCTGTCCACGGCTGAACCGGTTGGCCGGGCTCAGAGGCCCTCGGGCCTCGCCAACGCACAGGACCGAATCCCCGAATGCGGTGCAAAGTAGAGCCGAGTGCCCGATCTTTTCCACCAAGTCCTCCAGTACACCTTCGCTGGCCAGCAGCAAGGGGTCCGTCTGGCGGATCTTCAAGTCCATCTCGATGATCCCCGGACCGAGACTGTAGTGGCCATTACGCACAGCGTTGAGCAGGCCGGCGTCATGCAGGGTCTTGATATAGCGGTACCCCGTCGATCTTGAAGTCTCGAGAGCTTCAATGATGGCAACCGTCGACCAGACTGGCTCTGATTCGCTGAACAACTGCAGTATGTGCAGCATCTTGGCCAGGCTTCCCCCGCTATCCGGAACCGAGGCCACCTCGCTACCGCCATTCGGAAAATCCAACACCTTCACGTCCAAGTCCTCCTCTTAGACCGGCCAGTGGGCGGCCATGCCGGACGGGTTCGACAAAGTCTCATAATACAGGATTTATGCCAGAATCTCTGCTTTAACAGCAATGAATGCTGACATAGAATGCCTGCTTATGCGTAGTCTCAGCTCCAGAAAGTCTCCGCGCTCACGTTGATCAAGTGTCAGATCTTTCGTCCTTCAAGGCCTGTGCAGTGATGCACGCCGCTCAGTGACCACTCCGCTCCGAACGCTGACTTGACTTGCCTCTGCATTCTGCCTCAAAGTGGCAGCTCCGGCTTGCAAACTGGCAAACGACTTTGGCCTGGCCGTGGCCGTGCCAGTCACTGGGAAATCGACGGACTTCCCGTCATTGAGATGGGGCCTAAGACTCGCGCTGCTTCTCCATCATGCGCTCGGAGATGGTAGCGGCGGCATGCTTGACGGCAAATATAGCCTTCTGAATGTCGACGTCGCGCCGTTTCTGTTCGTCCCAAGCGACACCCACGCTTCCCAGTGATGTCTTCTGATCCGTAAGGATTGGTGCCGCGACGCTGTAGACGCCGGGATTGAACTCGCCCTTGGTCAAGGCGTATCCATTTTTCTTGATATCACCTAAGGCTCCGCGGAAGTCTTTCCAGGTGCCGCCCAGTCCCGCCTTCTCAATCTCCGCCTGTTGGCGAGGATAGATGGCTTTGAGGCGGTGATGGGGGAGGTAGGCCAGGATTACCTTCGACACCGCCCCTTGGAACAATGGGCGGCGCTGGCCGCGGCTGAACCTGTTTTCTGGGCTTTGTGGAGCGCGCGCCTCGCCGATACACAGCACCGAATCGTGATATGCGGTGCACAGAAGGGCGGAGTGCCCGATCTTATCGACCAGATCCTCGAGGACGCCCTCACTCGCCAGCAGCAGCGGGTCCGTCATGCGGATCTTCAGATCCATCTCGATGATTCCCGGGCCGAGACTGTAGTAGCCATTGCGCACCGAGTTGAGCAGCCCGGCATCATGGAGAGTCTTGATGTAGCGGTACCCCGTGGATCGGGAGGTCTCCAGGGTCTGGATAATTGCCGCTGTCGACCACACCGGGTCTTTCTCACTGAACAACTGCAGGATGTAGAGCATCTTGGCCAGACTGCTCGCGCTGTCCGACGCCGTGGCCATATCGTCGGCATCATTCGGCGATTGGAATCCGCCCATGACCCGCCCCCTTCATCCTTGTTGCGGCCCCGACAGTGGGCCAATTAGTTCTGTCTACAGTCTCGCAAGACAGGACGGTCAAGGCCAAAGCCACCGCGAAAATCGCCCGTATTGGCTGCCTGACCTGTTGCTGCGGGGAAGGCGACCCGGCATGCACAAAGGCAGTCCGCGATGTGTATTGAACAATATCCCGTCATATGGGATAGTTTCAACGAGACGCCTGGCCCGGCAGACTTGCATCGGCGGGCCGGGCGTCAATCCATCGGTTCTTGCCGGGGGATGACAT
>NZ_BAABKK010000035.1:0-109403 GCF_039543785.1 Arthrobacter gyeryongensis | reverse complement strand
GGAACGAATCCGCGGTTCCCCATATATCACCCCCGCCACCGGTCTCCGTCCACGTCCCCGACCCAGACCCAGACCCAGACCCAGACAGATTGTCCGCACCAGCCGGCAGCGCACCCCCGACGTCACTGCACGTCCAAGCCGCCGGGCAAATACCAGGCGGAGGTTGTGAGCCAGGAAGCTGAGCGACATTGTCGAAAGTTGCGACCGATCGCTGGGCGGAGTTGTAGGAGTCGCTAGCGATGCCCGCGACCAGCGGGCCGGGAAGGTTGAGAGCCACGACGGAGCCTGGGACATAGGTGAACTGGACGCCGTCGGTCGAGATGTACGCGCTGTAGTACACGAGGCCGTGCGCGGTGTCGGTGTAACGGGAGGCGAGCACCCACCGGGGCGCTGCACCCGGCGTAACAAACCCGCTGGTCTGGGCCGCGTTGCTGGCGCGCCACTGCACAGCGATCCCGTTCCCGGGTGTCACGAACACGCCGTAATAGGCCGCCTGGGGATCGGCTCCGGCGCGGATCATCACCCCAGACTTCATCCACGACCCACCCACCGTCGTCTGGGAGACAACCCGGGTGCTGATCGTGCCGTCTCCGTTCGTGGAGTTCACCGGGTCCAGCGGGAAGGCCTGAGAAACAAATCGAAACGAGTCGTAGGTTGCCCAGATGTCGGAGCCTCTGGCCTGCATCGTCCAGGTGCCATTGAGGTAAATCTGGTTTCCGGGCAAGCCGTCGACCCCGATGTCAGCGCACGCGAAGCCGGTGGCGCAGATACCCGGGGGTGGGCTACTCGGGACGGTGATGGCCACGCTGTTAAACACCACCGGCGGCGCAACTCGCGGTGCGCCGGCGGTTGCCGCCATCCCGGCCAGGTACTGGCCAGCCCCCATGTCGATGGCAACCGTCGATCCCAGCGCGGGCGTCCAGGTGGTGCCGTCGGGCGAGGTCAATGCGGAGAAGAAGGTGACCGGCGGAGTGAGGGTGGTGTCTTGGTAGCGGACGATCTGCAGGTAGGCGGGCGAAGTCACGCTCGGCATCGGAATCTTGGACCGTTGGGTGACGCCGTCGTAGGTTCGCCAGGAGACCGTTGCCGAGCCCCCGGGGTTGAGGAATATCCCGTAAAACGGCGAGCTTGCGCCGTCGTTGGCCCGCATCATGAGGCCTTCTTGCGCGGCCTTCGGCGAGCCGGCCTGGGTGACGACCTGAGCGCTCAGGCTCTGGTTACCCGAGACGGGTGTGAATGCGTAGTGGAAAGAGTCCGCCGCGCCGCCGATTCCGGTCCCGGTGCCATCAAGAGTGAGCGAGCCCCCCGATGCGATCGTGTCACCGGGAGGATTGGGGTTTCCGATGTCTGCGCACGTCCAGGGTGCTGGGCAGGGATCGGCGGGCGCTTGAGGAGTCATTGTGGTCGTGATGGGCACGCCGACCGACAGGTTGGTGAACGACGCCGTTCCCGTGTTCGTGGACGCTCCGGAGTCCACTGCCAGCCCGCCCATGGTGGTTGCCGGCAGGTCGAGGTTTGCGCTGGCTCCGGGTATGAGCTGAAAATTTGTTCCGTCGAAGGAAATGCCGGCGCTGAACAGGTTCCCCTTGCGTTGGAGCATCAACGACACCGGCCTGTTGGCCGGGTACCACTTGGTGAGCTCGATCGAGGTGCAGCCGAAGCATGCCCGGTACCAGATCACGACGTCTGGGGACGGCAAGCCCTCTGTCAGGTCGTTAGGGTAGGCCAGCGCCGCGAAGAACGGCGACCCCGGGTCCGCACTCTGGCGCATCATCACGCCGGCTTGAGGTTGGGTGTTCTGGGTCGACTGCGCGGTGATCGTGGCGCTTAACTGGGTATCGCCGGTCACCGGCTTGGAGATGAGGCGGAACTGGTCGGCTGTACCGTGGATCGCTGCGCCCGAAGCGGTCACGGTGAGGGTGCCTCCGGCAGTCGACTCACTGCCGGCAATCGCGGGGTCGCGGATGTCCTGGCAGGTGAAACCCGTCGGGCAATTGGGATCGGACGGGATGGCCGTAGTCCCGCCGAGGCCGAAAGCGTAGAGGTTCGTGTCGTAGTCACCGACGTAGAACTGGCTACGGGCTACCGACACCGCCGCGTACCCGGGGCCGCCCATCAGGTAGGAGTACAGGAGCGTTCCGTCCGCAGCGTTGACAACCTCGAAGGTTGAACCCTGTACCAGCCCCAGCATTCCGTTGACGAGCGCGGGTGCTGCGATGACGGCCCCCGCGGTCTGGCGCGTCCAGAAGACCGTGCCGGTGGCCGGGTCCAGGGCACTGATCGAACCGCCACTGCCATGCCCATTACCAGCATTGTTACCGCCCGCGTAGTACAAGACGTTGTTGGCGAACACGCCTGAGGCGATCGTTCCATCTCCGCAGGTCGGGCAATCCCCGCCGATGGCGATCCGACGTTGCCAGATGGGGCCCGCCGCGAGGTTGTCGCGATTAAACGTGTAAACGATCCCGTTCTTGTTTGCGACGCTGAGCAGTCGGTCCCCCTTGGAGTCGGTGGTCAGCGTCGGCGTGGTACCCCAATCTGAGTCCTGAACCGATGCCTCAAACGGGAGCCGCCACGAGCTCTTGTACGCCAGCGTCCCGGCGTCGAGAGCGACGATGGCCTGGGCTTGTTTTTGTGTGTAGTCATTGATCGTGCCTGTCGACACGAAGACCGTGTTGGTGGCGGCGTCCAGCGCTGGGCTTGTCCACACTCCGCCACCCACCTGGCCGGTCGGCACGAAGTTGTAGTCGGCAACGACCGCGTGGGACGCGAGATCCACCTTCATCAGATGCCCCTGAACCAGCGGGTTGTCGCAGTTACTGGCAACCCCGACGTATGCAGCACCATTGGCTATCAGCGGGCTAGCCCAGTTGTAGTGAGCCCCCGTCTGAGAGTTGTCGCCCGTGAAGACCTTCCACAAGATCGCGCCAGTGGTGGCGTCGAGGGCATACCAGTAAGCATCACCGCCGCCGACGTACACAACGCCGTTCACGACGGTCGCAGCCGAGGTGATCCCAATCGTCGGAGGCTGACAACCCGGGTCCTGAGTCAGTCCCAGGAACTGTTTCCAGATCTGGGCGCCCGTGCTCGTGCTGACAGCGTATTCGTAGCCGTCCCAGCTGCCGACATAGGCAGTCGTGCCTACCACGCTCGTGGACGTTGCGATCGGCGCGCCGGTCTTGAACTTCCATTTGGCCTTCAAGGTGGACGCTTTAGACACGCTCAGCGCAGGATCGACGGACGCGCCCGTGCGGCCCGCGTTCTGCAGAAACGTGGGCCAATCCTGGTAGGGGGCTGCCCAAGCAGCCGAAGTCACCCCCGTGAGCACCGAGATGAAACAGGTCGCGAGTATCACGGCCACCGCACACACGAGGCCAAGGCCGCGACGCAGCTTCCGAGGACGGAATGTCATGCACACGGCCCCTAGACGGCAGACCTGACCTTTGGACATGCCTACGGGCCTCGACCGGGCGATCATTCGCCCCACGTTACTGACAGCCCTGTTCAAGGACACGAGTAGTCAGTACGCGAAACTGCGCGGCCAGCGGCGAGTAACACGGGCAGGTGTGACTAACCAAAGGCGTACGCGCCACCCAGCAGAGCCCCCGGTCGTCCTTGCAAAGGGACGCAGGAGGCTCTTCCTGGGACCTCTTTGCGGCCCTCGTAGTAATCCCCTCACGGCCGGCATTGGGGCTTCCGGGCGAGACGAATTGGGGAACTCGTGGATGTTGGCGAGCTTATACACCACCTTAGGCGCACGGGATAGTCTTGCTCACAAGTGTCCAGGCGAGAAGCATGGACCGGACGATCAAGACTGAGCCAGGAGCTGAGATCGGGGCGAACTTGGACGGACAGCAGTGGATCTGGGTGGCGGCGGTGCTAGTGAGCGCGGCGACGGTAGCCTTTGTTATGGCCTTTGGGCGCCGGTGATTCGGAATCGTCCGGGCAGCGTGACCGGTGGCGGGTTCAGGCTGCCGGCTGGATGAGTTCAGGGCCGTTGTTCCGTACGTAATTAACCTTGTCGCTGACAACCCGAGGCACGAGATGTGATTCGGGCATGGAATCCAGCAAGGCTCGGACGTCGGCCTCGGAGGTCGGGGATCTTCTCCCACCCGTAACAGCCATCGCCAACCGGCGAGCCGCGCCTCGCCGAGGCGGCCTTCCGGAATGAAGGCTTCTCAGTGACCGTTTCCATCCTTGCCCGAACTCCGGTCCAGGATCAACGGCACCGTGTCGGTCGGGGCGCCGTTACAGGAAGATGCTGTCAACGTGCCGCGGCGGGACGGGGTTAGGCACGGGCCAGAGCAAAGATGACAGCCAAGACCGCAAGTAAAAGCAAGACGGAAAGGCCAACATAGCTGAGCCACTTCGGTCGCTGCCGATGGGGGTTGATATCCACGTAAGGCATGGTTGCTTCTACTTCCCGGGCCGCGACGTCGAAGCCCTGGTGCGCTTTTTGAGCCACAGGACGAGCCTGTGCACAGTAATCATCAAAACGAGCGTGACACCGCCGAAGATCAAAATGGCGCTGATGTAGCGGTCTACGTCCACGAACAGGTGCGCCTTTCGGTCGGACAACCTGCTGATCGTAGCCTGCAACACCTCGTAAGTGAAAATTCCTCAATATCGAACGAAGCTCAAGATGCCCTTAAGAAAAGATCAAGATTCTCCTACAGTCTTGCCGCCCGCGGCTACCAGGCCAGACAAAGAAAAACACCCCGGTCCGAAGACCGGGGTGTTACCGATGACCCGACTCATCCGTGAAGGATGTCTCGACTCATCACAAAAAGTGGAGATGGGGGGAATTGAACCCCCGTCCGATGTCGTGTTGTCAGGGCTTCTCCGGGCGCAGTTCGCGTCGGACTTTCTCGGCCCCAGCTATCGTGCGAACGAGTAGCTGATCCGGGCCCAGTCATCTAAGAGTCCCGCTTGCCTCGATGACGAAGGCAAACAGCAGTGGCTATCTAAATGACGCCAGGATCCGGGGCAATAGCAACCTCGGGCTGACGGACTGTCTTACTGCTTAGGCAGCAAGAGCGAAGTCAGTGCGCTTTGAATTGGCACTTATTGGTTTGCAGACAGCGTTTACGAGATAATTCTGCATCCTCGGCCCGCTTCACCTGTCGCGACTAACATCGTCGAAACCGATCATCCCCGTATTTTGTTATCAATCCCCGCAGCACGATCATCGCTCGAAAGCCACCACCATGAAAACCTGCCGGGTTAACCAGCATAACGCATCGCGGCACCCGAACATTCCGGGACACGCTTCGGCTGACGACGAACTAGGCCGCGCTTTCAGGGCAAGTCAGCGGCGGTTGCGCTCGCGCAGTTCACGCAGCGATTCACGCTTGTCCTGCTGCTCGCGCAAAGTCTGCCGCTTGTCGTAATCCTTCTTGCCTCGAGCCAACGCAATCTCGACCTTGGCGCGTCCATCCAGGAAGTACAGCTGGAGCGGCACGACCGTCAGCCCTGTCTCGCGGATCTTGCCGGAGATCTTGTTGAGTTCCTCGCGGTGAAGCAACAGCTTCCGACGGCGGCGCGCGGCGTGGTTGGTCCAACTCCCCTGGTTGTACTCCGGGATATGGATGCCTTCCATCCACAACTCGTCATTGTAGAAAGTACAGAAACCATCCACCATGGAGGCATGGCCTTCACGCAGGGACTTTACTTCGGTTCCCATGAGGGCAATGCCGGCCTCATAGGTATCCAATATGTGGTAGTCATGCCGAGCCTTGCGATTGGTGGCCACTACCTTACGGCCACTTTCCTTGGGCACGGTAGAACTCCTTGGTTGTCGAAGAATCACACTAGTCTACGCCAGCAGGACCTTGTCGTGTGGGCTACAAAAGGTTCATCGGGTCAACGGCCTGCCCATTCACCCAGGTCTCAAAATGCACGTGGCAACCAGTGGAGTTACCCGTGGTCCCTGAATATGCGATGAGCTGACCTTGGCTCACCTGCTGACCGGAAGAAACCACCACGCTGGTGTTGTGGTAGTAAACCGTGGTCAGGGAATCACCATTGATGACTCCGTGCGATATCTTGACACGGTTGCCACCGCCGTCGTTACCCCAGCCCGCTGAAAATACGGTGCCGGCAGCGGCGGCGTATACCGGGGTTCCACAGGGGGCGCCGAAGTCGATGCCCGTGTGCATGTAGCCGCCCTGGCCGTAGAAATCGATGGTTCCAGGCGGCGTCGCACGCCACCCGAAGCCCGAGGTGATCGGGATGTTCGCAGGAACCGGGTGGATGAGGCCGAAGTTGGAGCGCGGATTGCTCGCCGGTGGGACAAAAGGTTGCGGGGCCGCTTGGTTTTGCGCCTGGGCGGCTGCAGCAGCGGCTGCGGCCAGTCGCTGCTGTTCGGCCAACCATGCTTCGCGCAGCTTGCGGTCGCGTTCCGAAATTTCCGCAGCGACCGCGTCCTGATTCGCCTTCACTTGTTGAAGCTGGGCCTGGATCCCGGGCTTGGCCGCTTGAAGCTGGCTGTTGAGACGGGTGGTGTCGGAGATGAGCTTGTCCACCTCCGCCTTCTTGGCAGCGGCATCATCGCGGGCTGCCTTTTCGCGCTCAAGCGCCGCGTCCGCTTTCGCCTTCAGGTCGCGGATTTCCTGTTCGACGGCGGTGAGCCGGGCTTGGGAGTTAACGTTCGTGGCGCTCTGCTGCGTCAACTTCGTCATCGTGGCGTTCTGGCTGCGCATCGCCTGGTTGGCGAGGTCCATCGTGTCCGTGAGGTTGCCGCCGTCGTTCGCTCCGAACATCAACGCAACGTTCGTGGGAACGCCGCCGGATTTATATGCCTGAGCCGCAATCTGGCCGATGAGCTTCTTGGTGTCGGTGATCTTTTGCTTGTCGTTTTCCAGCTGCTGGGTGATCTGGGCTTTGCTCTGCTGCGCCAGGTCCACGCGGGCCGCCAAGGCGTCCGCCTCCTTCACCGCTGTGGCAACCTTGCCTTGGGCTTCGAGAAGTGCCTGTTGAGCTCCCGGGAGCTGTCCTTGGTAGACCACAAGGTCGCCGGCGGCCTTGGCAATGTTGGCATCAACGAATTCCAGGGACTGCTGGACCCGCGCCGATTCCGCGTTGAGGGCGGCCTGTTGGTCATCAAGGTTGTCAGCGTGTGCCATGGGGGCAGTGCCAAGGCTCGCCGCGAGTGCAATGGCCAGCACGGAGCCAGCAACCTTCGCACGGCCACTAACTTTTCGCAGCCGCAGCGCAGCCTGGTAGTTCCGTGTCATCGGCTGTCCTGTTCGCCCGGGATCAGTGCTCTTCATGGCTAGACCTTGAGATATCGACGGAGGGTCAGAAGTGAAGATATCCCGGCCAGCCCGCCGCCCAACGCTATCAGGACCGGAGCAATCACGAGTACCTGGGCCGAAGAAATAAACGGAGTGTTCAGGAACTGCCGCGACAAGTCACCATTAAGCCAGAACTGGGCAACCAGCCACAGTGTGCCGGAAGCCAAGACTGCACCCACGACCGCGGCGATGACGCCTTCAAGGATGAACGGCAGTTGGATAACGGTCTTCGACGCTCCAACGAGGCGCATGATGCCTGTCTCCCGCCGCCTGCTGAACGCGGACAACCTGATGGTGGTGGTGATGAGCAGGACTGCACAGAAGATCATGACTCCCGCGACCACCATTGCCGCCACAGAGGCGCCGTTCATCCACTCAAAGATCCGTTCAAGGACCTGGCGCTGATCGCTGACGGTCTCCACCCCGGCCTGGGAGGAGAAGGTCTCGCTGATGATCTGGTACTTCTGGGGGTCCTTCATGTTGATCCGGAAAGACGAAGGAAGCTGGTCCTGTGTTACCGAGTCAACGATCGGAGAGTTGGAGAACTGTTCCTTGAAGTGCTTGAACGCATCGGCCTGTGATTCGAACTGGTAGTCGGTGATGTACTGCTTGACTGTCGGCGAATCAAGCATTTTGGCCAGGTTGGCCTGCTGCTCCTTGGTGACCGCGCCCGAAGCGCATCCCGTCGAAGTCGAGGAGTCATTGCAGAGGAAGATCGCAACCTGGACTTTGTCGTACCAGTAACCCTTCATCTGGTTGATCTGCATCTGCAGCATGCCGGCCGCGCCGACAAAGGTGAGGGAGACAAATGTCACCAGGACAACGGAAATCACCATGGACAGGTTCCGGCGCAGGCCGCTGCCGATCTCGCCCAGGATAAAAGCGAGCCTCACTGCTGGACCCCCTGTGCGCGGTCGATTTCAGCATCGCTCGCGTCCTTCATTCGCCGGGACTCTCCCACCACCGGAATCATCGAGGTGTACAGGGCCCTTGCCTCATCACGGACCACCACTCCGTTCCGGAGCTCCACCACGCGCTTTCGCATCTCGTTCACAATGTCGTCGTCGTGCGTTGCCATGACCACAGTGGTGCCGTTCTGGTTGATCTTGTCGAGCACACCCATGATGCCCATCGACGTGATGGGGTCCAGGTTTCCGGTGGGTTCGTCCGCCAACAGGATGCCGGGGCGATTGACGACGGCGCGGGCGATGGCCACGCGCTGTTGCTCGCCACCGGACAGCTCATGGGGCATGCGGCGTTCCTTGCCTTCAAGGCCAACAGTCTTCAGCACTTCCGGAACAGTCTCGCGGATGATGCTGCGGCTTTTGCCGATCACCTGCATGGCGAAGGCCACGTTCGCAAAGACATTCTTCTGCGGCAACAAGCGGAAGTCCTGGAAAACGACGCCGATTCCGCGGCGAAGCTTGGGGACCCGCCAGCTTGAAATGTTGGCTACGTTCTGGCCTGCGACGTAGACCGAACCGGATGTTGCCCGGTCTTCCTTCAGAATGAGTCGCAGGAACGTCGACTTGCCGGAGCCCGAGGCCCCGACGAGGAAGGTGAATTCTCCACGGTCAATCTCAAGGTTGACAGCATCCAGCGCCGGACGGGCATTGGGGTCGTAGACCTTGGTGACATTCTCAAATCGGATCATGACTCTTCAGAACCCCGCCGGACATGCCACGTTCGACCAGTCCAACCGCCAGCGCACGGGCTTTCGTTGGGGGAAGTTGAGCGCCGGCTCTTCGACTATACGCAGGCTCCGCGACGGAATCGCGGGCTTGGTGCGGTGTGTCGCCCAAACAGGCGGCAGGGACGGACGTTCCCGGTCCTAACCCAGGCCTCGTTTGGCCAGCATCTCCTTAAGCGCGGGTTGAATGTGGTAGCCGTAGTACATCGTCATGTGTGTGCCGTCCTGCTTAATTGGTATGTTGCCCGCAAACTCAGGGCACATCCCGTCCTGCGTGCAATACAGTTCCCTTGTGTCCACGTAAACACCGCCGGGGACTGCCTCAACCGATTTGCGATCGGCCGCCGAGATGTCGACCCAGAGCTGACTGACCCCGCCCAGGCACGCCTGGGGTCCTTGTACAGGGCTGTAACACTGGCGCGGGTCTTTATCTATCGGCGGCGGGCTCAGCAGGACTTTCTTCTTCGCGTTCGGAATCTTGGACAGGATCGCCGTCATTCCAGCACCCCAGTCCTCGGCCGTGGCAACTTTGCCTGTCGTTGACATGCGCTCCGGGAAGTGTGTGTTGCCAATGAAAACAATGTCCGGAGACATCTCCTGGATGACTCGGACGGCCTCAGCCTTCCGGTCATCGCAAGCCTTCCCCTCTTCAGCGGGCTTGGCGATCGGATAAAGATTGAACGGGCATCCATACCGTCCCAGAACGCGGATATTCCAACCGTTCTCGGAATAGAGTTTGATCAAAGGAGTCGCCCATCGCATGGAGATGGAGTCGCCGACAAGAACGGCGTGCTTTTTGGCGTCTTTGGGTCCCCAGGTGCATTGATCCGCTGGGTGTTCACCGGCATCGCCACAAGCGTGGACCCCATCCGGGTAGGGGTCCTTGGCGATGATCTCTTCCAGGGACGGCGAGAAGGTAGGCCATTCAGTGGCCCCCACTGCGGCCTGCAGTTCTGCTTGAATCTTCCTGGATTCGGGTCCGTCCACGGGAAAACCCTTCCCGGCACTGCTGGATTCGATTGTCGAACCGCTTGACGGCGAGGCCATCGGGAAGATTGCCAAGCGCGCCCCCGTAGCGCCGACCAGAACGGTTAGGCACATCGCCAATCCCAGAGCGGAACGGACAAAGGTCCGCATTGATCGTCGCCGTTCCGTATGCGGCCGCTTCTCTGCCTTGGAAAGCCACCGGCTATTCCGGATGGGATCTTCCACAAGCCGGAACGAATAGTGCGCCAGAACCAGCATGAGCAAGCCAGCCAACACGTAATAGAACAGGTCGGCTTCAAGGAAGGCGCCCAGGAATATCACCACGGGGAAATGCCAGAGGTAGAGGCTAAACGAGATGTCGCCGAGATGTTGGCTCGCCCTGTTGGTCAAGGGCTTCAGGAACTTTTGCTCTCCACCGCATCCGGCTGCGATCACCAATGCAGTTGCCAGTACAGGTATCAATCCAACGGGCGCGGGAAATCCGGAATCGGGAGAAATCAGGAAAACGGACGCGACGATTCCTAGCAGGCCTAAGTTCGCGGCAACGGGGCGCAGCCGATGCGGCAGCTTCTCCAGCCACGGGACAGCGAATGCGAGTATTGCCCCGATCCCGAGTTCCCATACGCGTGAAAAGGTGTCGTAGTAGGCGGCCCCCGGGTTGGTAGACGTTGCGAACAAAGCCCAGGCGAAAGATGCCACGGTGATGCCGGTGATAGTCAGGACTACCGGCTTCATCGACGTCGTTGCCTTCGCGGAAAGCTTCCTGGTGAGCAGCAGGACTGCGAGCATTACCCAGGGCCAGATGAAGTAGTACTGTTCCTCCACGGCAAGCGACCAGTAGTGGCGCAGGGGCGAAACCGGCCCGTCAGCCTGAAAATAGTCACTTCCAATGACCATGAACCGCCAGTTCGCCGAAAAAAGGGCCGAGAAGACAGCGTCCCATACAGTTGCGTGCCACCGCTGGGCGGCAAAAAGGAACCGGGCCGCAATGACGGTCACCGCGATGACCAGCAGCGAAGCTGGGAGGATCCGCTTGACGCGACGCCTGTAGAAGTCCACAAACGAGATCCGCCCCGCGCGCCGCCATTCCCGGATGAGGAGCCCGGTGATGAGGAATCCGGAGATTACGAAGAAGATATCGACCCCCACGAAGCCGCCGCTGGGCCAGTGGAGCAGGTGATCAAGTACTACCGCTGCTACGGCCACGGCCCTAAGACCCTGGATATCCTTGCGAAGTACGGTTTTGGTCGCCCTAGTTTTCTGCATTCCGCCTTGCCTGCCGTCGATGAGTGCCCCGTTAAAGGATGACGTATGCGGCGTCGTGAGTCGAACTGGCCGAATCAGCTTAGCCATGGTTACCTGCCAGTGATGCGGCCCGAACAATCCGATGCGATAGTGGCATGCCTCAGTTAAGAGGGCATGACGAATCGGGCCGGCGCCGCCTACCCTTCGGCGTTGCGGTTGCCTGTGCGCCAGCGAATGCCGGCGTCGATGAAGTCGTCGATGTCGCCGTCGAACACCGCTGACGTGTTGCCCACTTCGTGTTCAGTCCGCAAATCCTTGACCATCTGGTACGGATTGAGGACATACGAACGCATCTGGTCCCCCCACGATGCCTTGACGTCACCTGCGAATGCCTTCTTCTCAGCATCTTCCTGCTCCTTTTTCAGGAGGAGGAGCCGCGATTGGAGCACGCGCATTGCGGCTGCGCGGTTCTGCAGCTGGGACTTCTCATTCTGCATGGAGACGACAATCCCTGAGGGGATATGGGTCAAACGCACTGCGGAGTCCGTCGTGTTGACGGACTGGCCGCCGGGGCCGGAAGAGCGGAAGACATCGACGCGGATCTCATTGTCGGGAATGTCGATCGAGTCGGTCTGCTCGATGAGCGGGATGACTTCGACGGCGGCAAAGGAGGTTTGCCGGCGGCCCTGGTTGTCGAAGGGGCTGATGCGGACAAGGCGGTGCGTCCCGGCTTCGACACTGAGGGTACCGAACGCGTACGGCGCTTTGACCTCGAAAGTGGCTGATTTGAGGCCGGCCTCTTCGGCGTACGAAGTATCCATGACGGTAGTCGGGTAGCCGTGGCGTTCCGCCCAGCGAAGGTACATGCGCATGAGCATTTCGGCGAAGTCCGCCGCATCAACACCGCCGGCGCCCGCACGAATGGTGACGACGGCTTCGCGTTCGTCGTATTCGCCCGAGAGCAGGGTTACCACCTCAAGTTCCTTGAGGGCCTTGCGAATTGAATCGAGTTCCGTGGCGGCTTCGACCATGGAAGCGTCGTCGTCCTCGTCCTGGCCGAGCTCGACGAGAACCTCAAGGTCGTCGATGCGGCCCGTCAGCCTGTTCAACCGTTCAAGTTCCGACTGCCGGTGGGACAACTTCGACGTAATCACCTGCGCGGCAGCTGGATCGTCCCACAGGTTCGGTTCACCCGCTCGCTCGCTCAGTTCTGCGATCTCTTCCTTGAGCTTCTCGACATCGGAAACCTGTTCGATGGAGCGGTAGGTGGAGCGAAGCGCGCGGATTTCTGCGGGAAAGTCAATCTGAGCCATGGTTGTTCCAGAGTACGCCATCCATTGGCGGCCTTGGCACGGGCACTGGACGTATGACGCTTGGAACTCAGCGGGTCAGCCGGGAACGAGCAGTGGAACGGGCTTCGATCGGAACACCGTCGGGGAGCAGAAAGCTGACCACGGGCGGATGGGCAACCGCGCTCAGCACAACTTCGGCCGTCGCACTGTCCGGACTTCCAGTACCCGGCGCGACGGCAAGTTGATCGAACCGTGAATGGGCGACGTTTTGCCTAAGGTATGACTCGGTAGCGCTCCGTACCCGCTCACTGTTGAGGACGGCCGAGGGCATTTCAGCGCTATTGTCTACTTGGCCGAGGGCATAGCTGTCAGCGGCTGCCACCGAAGCTCCGTCCGCCACGGAGAGGAGCTTCTTATGTTCGATGTAGATGGCGGAAGCCGCAGCAACGACCGTTGCCAGCAACAACGCGATCACCACATAGCCGATGGTCAAGACCATCAAATGGCCGTCTTCCCCCTCTGATTTTCGCGACCGCAGCATATCTGTCTTCGTAGGAAGGTCCTTCACCGGAACCGCCCGACGATTTGCGTGGCCGACGCGCTCAGATTCGCGGCGTCAAGATTCAAGGTGTCTCCAAACGGCAGCATGGGCAACGGCACCGTAAGCTTCACCGTCACCGTGACCGCAGCACCGGCCGTCAGGCAATCGCCGCGGTCGCACACGACGTCGACAAAAGCCCGCTCCGCGGGATGGCCATAGTCGGCAAGGGTCAGAAGGGCGGTCCGTTCAGCGGCGGCACGGGCTTGGGAGGCGTCCTCCTGCATGACAAAGACCTTGGCGGCTTGGTCCGCGGCCCCCACGACGGCGAAGGAACCGCCCTGGATCTGTCCAATAGTGACGATGAAGTAGACCACGGGAACCATGAGCAGAAGGGACAGGAGGATGAACTCGACCACGGCGCTTCCCCGCTCAGAGGCCCTTGGAGGAACGGTAGATTCCTGGCCCTCGGCGGGTGGCCGGCAGATCACCTCCTGGAAGCGGGAAAGCGCTTCACTGCCAGGGTCAACCAGGAGTTGCAGCATGCCCCCTCACCTCCAGCGCCGCTCCAGGTCCGATCAGCCCGATAACCGGTAAGGGTGCCCTGACTGTCACTTCCAAGGTGCGGATTCCCTGGAAGCTGGCCTCCGACGTCGAGATGCCCCGCGCAAAATCCGCGTTCAGCGCCATTCCGATCAAGTCTGCGGTGCGCTCACGGGCATCGGCCGGCGTCCGGTCGGCGAGAGCGCCGTAACGGGCACCGGACGAGGCCGCATCAATGAGGGTATTGCGCACGTGCAACACGAGGGCCAGTTGAACGACGGCGAGGAAGAACACCGTCAACAGACCCCCGACCAGCACAAAATCCACGACGGCGGAGCCTTGTTCATCGCCGCGGCTGGCACTGGCGCCGCCGCCACGTTCTGCTCCCCGGCTGCGCAACGGCATGGACTTACTTTCCGACCTTGCTCATGGCCTGGTTGAAGAGTCCCTCAAGAGCCGGGCCGGCCAGCGCCAGCAGGCCCGCGACGAGTGCCGCGGACATCAATGTGATCATGACCCAACCGGGGACATCTCCCCGCTCGGGACCATCGTCCGGGACCGAACTTTCATTCAGGGTGGTTCTCAGCGATGGTCTGGACGGCGGAAGTGTCCACAACTGGCACAGCAAAAGTCCTCGAGCCGGGAGGTTTCGGCGTCCGGGCTTATTCATTCTTCCCCAATTCATTTTTCCCCATTTCGCGGTGCAGGGATCGTTGTGATCCGTGCTGTTTTATGTTTTGGCATTCAGGCGGACGCCCATGTGATGAAAAGGCTTGGCGGAGACGGCCATCAGAAACCAAGTTCCAGCGCGGCCAAGCCCGGATAGACGGCGAAGATCACGGTGAGGGGCAGGACGCCAAAGACCAGCGGCACCACAGTAGTGCAACATTTGCATTTCGGACCACTTCGGTGCCATTCGACACGAGGCCGGAACCGCTATTTGCTAGTGGATCTAGGCTTGTCCTATGAACACCCCTAGGGACAGTGGTAAGTCAGGAGACGAACTCTACGAGATCGTCCTGTCAGTCGAGGAGTTGCTCGGAGGGGAGCTCTCAGGCGAGGAATTGGCTGAGCTTGTTAACGCCGCCGATCCGCCGAAGGAGGAAAAGCGCAACCGATAGACGAAAAAGCCGCCCTGGGCGTTTAGCCCAGAGCGGCATCTCGGTTGCCTTGTTGCTACTGCTGGCTTGAAATAGTTGCCCCGGACAGCGCGGCCTGAATGGCAGTCCGGTACACATTCGGTTCCGGAAGTTCAACGTTGCCGAACCGCTCTTGAAGTTTTGCTACAGACGTAGTGTGCAGGACTTCAAGGCTAAGCGGGATTGCAGTTCCGTCTTGCCGTTGTTCCGGCGGAACGTAGTCGTAGGCCATGAACGTTATGGCGTGGGACTGGAAATGTACCGATGTAAGGCCCTCCCGGCCTCCAAGCCTTTTCATCACGCGGTCATACACGGGAGCAGGGCAAATGAAGAATAGTCCCTTTTTGCAACTCTCCTCACGCTGTAGAAGCTGCCCCTTATAGACGAGTTGCGTGATGATTCGTTTACAGACGTTCTCCCAGTTCACCCCCGCAGTGCTCTGGACAATCGGACGACCGGGCAACATCATCGCTTGGCGGCTAGGCAGGTAGTTGCCAGTCGTGTCTGCCGTCTGAACCTCCACAGCCACGAACTCATCTAGGGAACCATCGGGATTCAGCAGCGCAAGAATCCAGTCCACCCAATAGGAACCTGTCCCCCCGCTGCGCTGAGGAAGGCGCATCTCACCGCCGGAGCCCTTGCCAAAGACAGCGACCACTTTTTCGCCCTTGGCGCGGGCAGTGGCGACGGCCTCTCCACCAAGCACCAAGGGCAGTCCTGGGACGAAGGCCCTGTCCGCTACGTCCTGAAGAACCTTGTGATTCTCTGCATAGAGGCGAATCGGGCAAATGATCACTGGCTGCGCAAACGAGGGCTGTTTGAGACTGCACGCCCCGGTTGGGGTGCCCTCCAGCTTTTTGGTGCAACCGACCTTCTGGAACGGGCAATCCTTCGTCTCAGCAGACCTGATGGCCTCGGGAGAATGGTCGGTCGCCGGGTAGCCGAAGAACTCGAATAGGTGGGACATTCCCCCTCAGACCGCTCTTGTCAGTTCGTCAACGTTGACGCCGAGAGCCTTCGAAACTGAGCGACCGACGGCGGCAGCGAGCAGCGGAGGAACAGCATTCCCCACTTGCTCGTACTGGTCCACGCGAGATCCCGTGAATACGTATGTGTCCGGGAAGGACTGGATGCGTGCGGCTTCACGGACGGTAAACGCTCGGTCTTGGTCGTAGTGGAAATAGGCCCCCCAATGCGGATCACATTTCGTGAGAATAGTTGATGCAAGGCCGTCGGGGTGAACTCGACCGTAGCGCTTAGTGTGATCCGAACGTCTCGCCTGTTTCATGCCAGCCGGAAGAAGGTCAAAGGGAATGTCAGTCCAGTTACCACCAGGGGGTATGTGCCGAAGCCTTTCAACGTTAATTTTTCCAAGTCTGGCAGCTTCGTGGTTGCTCACTCCCTCCGATCCCGCGCGGAGAACTCGCTGGTAGTCATTCTGAGGTGCGGTTCGATACTTCTTCAGGTATTCACCGGTCTCACCGTTGCCAAGAACGGGGAGATCTCCCAAAGCATCTTGGACTGTCGTGTGGGACGGAAGTTCCAAAGATCGCGGCATCGCTACGATGTTTCGACCGGCGAACCTCGACGTGAAATTCACACGCATGGGCGCAGAATGAATGGGCTCAGGGAAAGCTTCTAAGGGATTGCCACCGTCGCGGAGCCCAAGAATTATGGTCCGCCAACGAGTTTGAGGAACCCCAAATAGCGGTGCATAGAGGATTTGAACATCAGCGGCGTACCCTAGTGCCCGGAGGCTGGCCAGGATAGCTTCAAGCGTTGCCCCGCCCTCAAAAGACACCAGCCCCGGCACGTTCTCGATCAGCACGGCGCGAGGCTCGAACTCTTCCACGAAGCGAAGATATTCGCGAAACAGGTGGTTTCTGCGGTCGTCAGTACTTCGTTTTGGAGCGTTGATGCTGAATCCCTGGCACGGAGGTCCGCCAGCCATCAAGGCGAGTTCGCCGCGAGCCAAACCGAGTCGTTTCCGCACTAACGCCGCATCTACGTCGCGAATATCGTTGCTGTCCACGATCGTGTCCGGATGATTGACACCGAACGTCTTTGCATATGTCGGAACAAGCTCGTTGGCGTAGAGGCTGTGAAAACCGGCTTCCCGGAGCCCCTCCGACAGTCCTCCCGCGCCTGCAAAGAGGTCAAGCATGGTTAGGTGTGCTGGAGCGGCGGAGACCGAGTACTTGCGAGGCATGGAGACCACTCTAACTATTGGGAGCGACGATTTTCGCACGACTTGCCGTTGATGTGACCCATGGCGCACGGGGAGGAAGAGATGGGACCTAAAGAGTCCGCCTCTTCCTCCCCTCGCATGGGCGCTGGCCGGGGAGCGGAAAGAGAACGTCCCTTTGTGCGGCCATCGTTCCGATTGCCGGGCGGCTATGACCAAATGCCCGGCTTGGTGACGTTAACGCCCGGTCTCTTGCTTCACCGCCCTATTGCCCTTCACAAGCTTCGGTTCATCGGTCACGAGTGGGCTCTCTGCCCGCTCGTTGGCCTCCTGAACGGCAGCCGCGAAATCAGGCAACGCCTCGCCGGGCATGAACACGACTTCCAGACCCGTTTCCGGGTGCGTGCAATGGACGTAATCCCGGGCAATGGTTCTCCGGGAAGGGGCACCATCCGGCAGGTCATCATTCTGCGCGCCGTCCGTCAGATCATCACTATTCTTGAGCACGATTCATTTCTCCTTACCGGTATTGAAGCGCCCACGCGGGCAGGGTTTCGCCAGGCATGAACACCACGGCATGCCCGGTCGGGTCCGTCAGGTTCATGATGTGCCGGGCATTCGTTGGGGGCGGGTCCACGATGGGTGTGCCGTTGTGTAGGCGCACGCGGTCCCAGTTGCCCACGTCCACGTTCCGCAGATCGCCGGGAGGGTCCGGGAAGCTGTGTACGGGCCAGACGTTCAGGGCCATGGCTTATGCGCCGTTCAGGTAGCGGTAGACAGCGAAAGCGCTCGTGCGGGCCGGCTGCACATCGCCGCGCCACGTCGCCACGATGCCGATTTGCCCAAACTCCGCGTAACGCTCTGTGAGCACCTGAATCCGCAAGCCCAGCCGCTGCCCAATGAGCAGTTCAGTCCAGTCACCAACGAAGGCATCCGCCGCCGTAGTGCTCGTGCCCTGGGTCATGCCGCTGGCAACCTGATTGCTGACGTAGAAGGGCAGGTCCGAAAGGTCATCCGGCCTCCGCATCGGCTGGTTCGTCGTGTCCTGCAACTTCGCGTATTTCTGAGCCAGCCGTGACGGCAGAATCAGGCCGGTGGGCACTTCGTTGAGGTTCTCGACTGTGTAGTCGAGGTCGATCAACTCGTTGTAGCTCGCCACGGCCGTGCCGTTGGTTGCCGAACCGCCAATCACGTTCGCCGGGCGAACCGCATTCAGGGCAGCAAGCACACCACGCGGGTTAGGCGGCGTCGGCAAGTTGATCGAGCCAGCGCCCGACGTGATGCCGCCGTAGAGGGCAACCTTGTCGATTGCGAGGCCGATTGCCTTGCCGATCGAATTGATAACGAGGCCGTCAGCGTTAGGAGCGTCATCGAACCATTCCATTGACCCGATGACCAGCGCATTCAGGCTCTTGGCCGTGAGGGTGACGTTATCGAACGTCGGGTCACTAGCCGTAATGGCCGAACCCTCAGCCCGGAAAGCCGCCGTGGCGTCGCCGGTAAGTCGGCCAACCTGGACGGTGTTGGCGTCCATCGGCAAAATCGTCGCGCCGGCCTTCATGACCGCCGCGTTAGCGCGGGCTATGTCGATGATCTGAGACGCCCAAACAGTCGGCACCACGGCAGACGCGCCCGTGGTCGACAACGAACGGACGAACTCCGCGACGCCGCCATACGTGGCCATCGCCGCATCCTCGGCAAGCTGGCCCCGTTCACGCTCAGCACGAACAAGCTCGTGCTCACCGAACGGCTGGCCAGAACGAAGGGCGGGCGCACCGGTAGCCCTGTTCACGAACTTGACGGGAGCCTCAGACCGACCCCGCGACTCGGTGGCCAGAGCCGCCTTACGGAAGTCCTCATTGAACTGGGCCGAACGGTCAAGCTGCCTGCTGACGGACTCCAGGCTTTCACCGATCCGCTCAAATTCGGACGCTTCGGCCTCGGTCACATCGCGGTTCTCGGCCTCGGCCTTTTCCAGAATGGCAGTGGCCGCAGCACGAAGCTCAGCCTTCCGCTCATTCAACAGTTCACGCATTGATTTTGGCATTGGAATTCACGCTTTCAGGGGGGTGCAGCACAACAGGGGCACCAAAGAGAATAGGAAATTGGCACGTACATGCCACCGGTGTTCTCGGATGGTTTCGCCGGTCCGCTGGTCCTCACCAGATGCCGCTTGACGTTTAGGAAAGAGCCTCGCCCTTGAATCCAATACGCTGCTGCTTGAGAAGAAATTCGGGATGGATGGGTTTCGCCCGGTCCTTGTCCGCCAAATTCTTAGCCTTCTCGTAGCAAATATTCTACTCCTGACACCGTATGTAACTAAATTCTGTCTGTTCTCAGGTGGTAAGGGTCGGCGGGGTCTGGCGAGCCGAGCGGGCCACCGAAATCCGCTTCAATCTCGGCCTGTGCAGCCTTCATATCGTCCTCGGCAGTCCGCGTACCCGCAATTCGCGCCGGAGCCAGGATCGACTTCAATTCCGCCATGGATTGGGTGATGATCCGGAAATATGGTGGCGCTAAATGCACGCGCCCGTCAGCGATGACTTTATCTATGGTGCGCGCAGCGATCATTATTTGGTTTTCCAAACGAGCGCATTCCGGAGACCACGACCGGCCAGCATCAGCCAGCGCCTCAATCTCAGCCTCGACAGCGGACTCAGTGGTGCCGACAGGACCGCGCTCAACCGTAGGCTCAGGCTCAGCCGGGAGCGCCGGGAAAGTTCCATGGACAACCGACAGCCCCGGCCCGCCGTTGACCTTCGCCCGCTGACGACGACGCTCGGAGGCGTGCGCGTCTTTACAGGTCTGGCATCGGCAGCCATGCCGCCGATACCCATTGGCTCCATGCTTGAACATTTCCACCTACATACACCTACTTTCTGAATAGTTATGCACCCACAGATCTTTTATGCACCCACGAAGGGAAAACATCGGTACGCTGCGCAGTCGTCCTGCCTCTTGGAATTTCAAAAACCGGGAGTTCCGGCGTTGCTGTGCGCTTGTTTGCGTGGTTGCCCCGCCGGTCCCCTGTCCCGGTGAGGGTGTTCCTGTTTGTTTCTTGGCGCATTTCGTCTGCTGTCTGCCCTTGTGCCTTGGTGCTCGTGCTCTCTGCTTGCCTGCTGCTCCGTAGGCGACGTTGTGGGTTGTTTACGTGTGGTTGTCCCATGTGTGTCCAGGCGCTCGTCCTTACCGTCATGGCAGGACGGCGGGCGTGGTGTGGGCGTCAGGGTGTCCCGTCCTGCGCGTCGAGTCCGAAAGAGTTCGTCAATAGGCGGTCTAGCTCGGCGTCTGCTCCGCCTAGTCGTTCGTCGGCTGCCAGCGCCGCGATGACTGAGACTGCCGCAAGCATCATGCTGTGCGCTTGTCCTGGCTCGGTTGGCTGTAGTGCTGCCAGCGCGTCCACGTCGGCTGTGAACAATGCTCGTGCCAGTGCGATCACTCGCCGGTAGTCGTCAGTCGGAATCGTGATGGGTCCGTTGTTCATGGTCGGTCCTTCTGTGCCGTTGTTTGTGCCGATGCTGGCTCAGCAAGACATGCGTTGCATCGGGTGATGCCTCTTGAAGCGTTCGCCTCGGTGAGCCGACCTTGGTCGCACGTCGTGCAGCGGTCGCCAGCTTGCAAGGAAACGCTAGTGAACATGGGCGTGCTCGCTTGGGCGGCTGCGTGGCCCTGCGGTCCAACCGGCATCGGTCTACCGGCAAGCCACCCATCATCATCGAATCCGGCAGGAGCCGACGACGGCCAAGGATCATCCACAGGCAGAACGTTTTCAGCCACGGTTTTTTCACTTTCAGAAGCTTCTTCCTTAAAGGCTTTTCCTGTACTGAGCTGTTCTGACCTGACCTGAGTTTCTGAACTACTTTCTGCACCAAGGAATGCACTACCGCCCTTGGATGGGACGCGGGATGCGCTACCGAAGCGGAATGCACTTCTTTCTGAACTCTTGGATGCACTACTGGATGAACTCTCTTTCAGAGCCTCACAGTTCCTTGGTTCACAGTGCGAGTGATCGCCGTGCTTGCAAGCGGTCTTGCGACGCTTATCGAGCTTGTTCTGTTCGGTCTTGTTGCGGACCCACAACGGCGGCGCGTGGTTATCTTCAAAGTCGAGGATGACGTATCCACCACCCACGGATTCCATGACCCAATCGGCGGCTACAAGCTCGGCAAGGCATCCGGCAGGGTCCGGCACGTCACTACAGCGTTCCGCTTGAATCTGGCTAAGATGCCCGTCCCACGACTGGAGCCGCGAGCAAGTGCCGATCATGGCCGTGAAATGGTGCCTTGTCTCGAATGAAAGCCGGAGGTATCGCGGCTGCTCAAAGAATTTGTCGTCATAGCGAGTCCAGGGCATCACAGCACCGCCAACCGCTCAACAGAAGCGTGATCGGCCCGGCTCAGCCCCCCGGGCCTTTCCTTTGCCCGCATGTCATTCACCGCCGTGCAAAAGGCCCGCGAGCCGATCCAAGGCGGCGGCGCTCAACGGCGGAGCAACAGCCAGAGCCTCACGCACATATGCGGCAATCTTGGCTTCTGCGAGTTCGCGGCGTGCATCAGCAGCTTCGGCGGGAGTGCCGAATCTGGAACGGTTACCGAGATTGGACCGGGCCTTCATTACATTCTTATCAGCGGACATTTTGTCCCTTACGTGTCAAAACATTGATGTTTTTTTTGACACGGAAGCAAAGCTTTTCCGCTTCAAGTTGGAATGCGGCAGACTCCGGAACCGATCAACATGGAACTCGGCTAACTACTCACCCTGTGCTTCAAGTATACGTCCGTTGGGGTTGCTTTTGCTAACCAAAAAGGCAGAACTTGATGCGGGGAATTGACACGTAAGTTTGTCAAAATCGAAACCCGGATTACGACTTCCATTCGTACTTGACCTGTTCCGGGGAAAAGCCCCTGCCCTTGCCAGCGGGCAGAACGGTTATGTCCATCAGCGCCCGGATAATTTGCCGCTGATTGCCCAGCGGTTTCCCGCCCCACGCCTTCGCGACATCAGCAGCACCAACTACAGACGCTGCCGGATTCAGACCCTCGGAAACGCTAATAGCGGCGGCGACTTCACCGAGTTCCTTCGTCAGCTTTCCGGCCTGTTCCCGGACAGCGGCGGGCGACATCAGTCCATCCGCAAGCATGGACGCCAGCGCGTCGCGCCGGTCCCGCAGATCCGTGGCTTTCTTCCGCAACTCAGCCGTGTTCCCACTGCGTGCAAACAGCTTCGCCGCATCCGGAAGGGACAGGCGACCTATGACCAACTCTTCTACTAGCCCGTCCAAATCTTTCAGACTGCGCTGCATGCAGTAGCCGCCGAAGCATCGGTAGACCATTCGCTTGCCGCCGCCCTTCGCCGGTACCGGGGCCGCGAACATCTTGGCACCGCATTTCCCGCAGACCGCTATGCCGGAAAGCAGGTACTTGGAATTCAAGTCATCGGGGGCAGTCCGCCGTCGAGGGTCCGTCAGCAGTTCCTCCAGACGGCGCGAGATATCTTCATCCAGGATTGCCTCCCACTGCCCGCCCGTTGTCATCTCTTCGCCGTTGTAGAGACGCTTACCCGAGTAGCGGGGATTGATGAAAACGCGCCGGACGGAGGTCACGTTCCACGGCAGCCCACCCCTTGCAGCTTGCCCGGCGTCCTTGTCCCCCCGCTTGGAGTACGTTGTCACCAGTCCAAGGGCGTTCCACGCTGCGGCGACAGACGAGAGCGTCGCCCCGGAGAGCACAGCCTGAGCGCCGCTCCGAATGGCCTCCGCCTCCGCTTCGACAACGAACACGCGCCCCTCCGCCCGGTCGTATCCGAACGGACGGCGAGTCCAGAAGGCCTCACCTCTATTGGCTCGCTGCTCGTTGGCCGACCGCTGGCGTTCGCCCTTGTGCTTGACTTCCATCGCAGCAATCGCCGTAAGGATCTGGGCTACGGCTACGCCCGTAGGGTCGCCCAAATCCAGCGATGTCCCTTGGACGCAAGCAATGTTTACGCGGTGCTTTTGCCCGGCCTCGATGAGTCGGGTTAGGTCTTTCATGGACCGCGTGAGCCTGTCCAAGTGCCACACGACAATCCGTGTGATAGTTCCGCGCTCCACATCAGCAAGGAGCCGTTCAAAGTCCGGTCTGGTCTTGCCGGACGTGGCGCTGATGGAGTTGTCAGCGTAAAGCACGGGGCTCGCCCAGCCCTTGGCCTGGGCCATAAGTCGGCAGTCCGCTTCCTGCCGCTGCACTGCCGCCGCGTGGCCGGTCTTATCTTCTGACTGCCGTACGTAAACCGCTGGAGCGCTCATGCTTCCAGAGTACTACTAGCAGCCATCAAGAGGGACCATCATGGCGATTTCCTTGCGGCCCGCCGCTTCCATCAACTCCCGTTTGGCTGAATCGCGGACATCCGCAGCTTGGGCCCGCAAAACATCGGCCAAAGGGGTACCACGTTCGACGGCAACCACAATCCCATCCACGAACCGAATAAGCGGGCCGAGCTCGGTTCGTGCCGAAAACTCGTGCAGGGCGTCAACCAGCGGGGTGCCGGCCCGCGTGGCGGCCACTACGAGGGCAAACTCCTTCGCCAGCTCGCCGCGGGCTGTCCGACACACTCGATCGAGTGCACCGCTAGCGCTCTCCCCGGCGCCCACCGCCAGGGCCATCAATTCTGCAAGGCTGGGGAATTCCGCCAGCATCCGCCTGTGCCTTCGTTTGATCCGCACCCCCAGCATGTAGTCGCGGAAAAGAAAGCCACCCAGTGCACAAACCAGGACCGAGGCAACCGCAAGCCCCGGATTGAACCGTCCCCGGGTGGCACTCACGACCAGCACAACAACCGCCGCGGCAAAGCCCGCCGCCGCCCATAGCAGCTGCTCCGCGCGGAAGTCCAGCGCGGACTTGCCGGAACCAGACTTTGCCAGCCTCTTATTGAGGGACGTGGTACCGAGGTTGAACTTCGTCAGATAGCGGAGGGCGTCCCGGATCGCCGGCCGCAGAATGCGCTCCAAGGGGCCGAACGGTGCGATGTCCGGGGTTGTGGACAGCAGGCGCGATTCGAGGTTCTGGGACCTGAGTTGCGGCTCGATGCGCTCCGCGAAAGGAGTGGCCCGCATGAATGGCATGCGAACAAAGACGAGCCACAACCCTGCTCCCAAAAGAAGTCCGCAGAACACGGCCAGGGCAGTCAACGCAGTCATCGAAGCACCCTTTCATCTTCAGGAAGGGCGGCAATGCGCAGCATCGCCCAGTAACAGAAGCCCGAGACCAACAATCCGCCTCCAAGAACGCTGACTCCCGCGGCCGAGTTATACGCGGCGACGGCTTCCGGCCTGCTGGCCAGCAGCATCAGGACGATCCACGGGGCGGCAACGGCCAGGCGCGCCCCATTGATGGTCCATGATTGTCGTGCCTCGAGTTCACGGCGGGTCCTCGCGCTCTCGCGAAGGAACTCGGCGAGGGTTCCCAAAAGGCGACCGAGATCGGATCCGCCCACGTCGCGGGTCAGCCTGAGCGCCTCAATGATCCGGTCGGCAACGGGATCGGCCAAACGCTCCTTTAGCTTGCTCAACGCCACATCGAAGTGGCCGCCGGAACGGTAATCCGCAGCAAACTCGCGGAAGAGGGCCCGCAACTCTTCGGGGCCCTTGTCGCCAAGTTGGATAAGCGCCTCGGGCAGCGAAAGTCCTGCGCGGATTGCCGAGCGCAAATGGTCGACGACATCGGGCCAGAGCTCCCGGAGCATTGCGGTCCGCTTGCGCGCCCGCCAGCTGACAACGGCCAAGGGAAGCCACGCGCCGAACAAGCCGAAACACGCTGCAATCGAAAAGGACGCTGTCATGACGTAGATCACCAGTGTGGTGAAAAGGCCCAATCCTAGGCACGATGCGATGAATCCCCCGCCGCTCACCTTTTCGATCCCGGCAGTGAGCAACAAAGACTCAAGGCGTTTCGGTTTGGGCTCCTTGGCGGCAAGGGGGTGTTGTTCCCATGCAGACCACCAGACAAGAAAGACACCCAGGCCGCAGAGAACGCCCAGCAGCGGCGCCATCAGAACGGTTCCAGGAGCACGGCGACGTCAAAACCTGCCCGGGCGAATTTCTCGACGGCCGGCATGGAATTCGAAGTGGCTTGGAGCCTGCCGTCCTGCATCGCGAACACCTTGGACGACTCAATGATGCCGTTCTCCACACGTCGACCCAGCGAAAGGATCTCCGTGACTTGCCGGCGACCGTCCGCCTGGCGGCTGCAATGGACCACGAGGTCGATGCAGGACGCCACGGTCGGTACGACGAACGCACTCGAGATGTTCCCGCCGGCCAGCAGCGGCAGGGTGCAGATCTTGGTCACGGCGTCATGGGCGGAGTTGGCATGGACGGTACACATCCCCGGCAAGCCCGAATTCAAGGCAATAAGCATGTCCAGGCTTTCGGCTTCCCGGACTTCGCCCACCACGAGGCGGTCCGGCCGCATGCGAAGAGCCTCTTTGACGAGCCGGCGCAAGGGAATTTCGCCTTGACCCTCAAGGTTTGGCTGGCGGCACTGGAGTCCAACGACGTCTCGCAGCGGAAAATGGAGTTCGAAGATCTCTTCGACGGTGATGACCCGCTCCCGGGAGCCGATGTTGGCTGCCAGGCAGTTGAGCATTGTGGTCTTTCCTGCCTGGGTGGCTCCCGAGACGAGAATGTTCAGTCCACTGGCCACCGCGGCCCCCAGGAATCGGGCTGACTCGGGCGTCAACGTACCCAGCTCCACTAGATGCTCGAGCCGGGTCGCCTTGACCACGAATTTGCGGATGTTCACAGCCCAATGGCGGCGGGTGACGTCGGGAATGACGACGTGGAGCCGAGAGCCATCGGGCAGGGCCGCGTCCACAAAGGGTGAGGAGAGGTCCAACCTGCGCCCGGAACTCTTAAGCATGCGCTCAACAAGGTCGCGAACCTGCTGCTCGGTGAGGCTGATCGAGGTAAGTTCGGACTCGCCATTCCGGGCAACGTAAACCTCATTGGGTGCGTTGAGCCAGACCTCTTCGATGGTGGGGTCATCCAAGAGTGGCTGGAGCGGCCCGAAGCCGGCAACGGCGTCGAACACGTACTTGCGAGCAGTGTCCAAGTGTCCCAAAGGAGGCAAGGGGCCCAGGAGCGCCCGCTCATCGTAGTCATTCACGGCGGCCTCGACGAGCCGGTGGACTTCGACTGCTTGACTCAAAGGATCCAGCCCACGCCGACGAATCAGCTCCCGGACTTCGTCCTCGACGATGCGCAAAGCCTCCATGTTCCCCCCAATGCAGCATGCGCCCACGCGCTGCGGAAACCTTCAACAGGCTTAAGGCTAGGGGAGGTTGCACTGCAGGGCCAAGTCATTTTTGAGGCGGTTGTGGATAACTGTTCATGCACTAGTCACACAGGCATCACATGCAACTCTGTTCACTCCTGCCACCAAATGCTATGGTGTCCCGGTTAGGAGCTGGCTTAATGGTGCACTGCAGAGGCGTTCATTGTTGGAGCTGCAGTCGAAGCTATCACCATGTGCCCTCAGCGGAGCGGCACCTTGCCGGAATTGAATAATGAATCGAACCACGCCTGAAGAGGCCCCCAGAGCGTCCATCGCGCGAGCTGGCGTCGTACTGACCGTTGTGCTCGCGCTGATGCTCTCTGTGGCCGGAGCCGCCCACTCCGAGAATGCCGTAGTGTCTACCAGCCCGGCGCAGGCCACGGCCGGGGCAACGGCCCCCAAGGCTGCACCAACACCAAGCGGGATCCCAGCCGTTCCCGCTAGTACAGCGCCATCGGCTGCGCCTAGCCCCTCGCCCTCTCCGGCCATAGATCCTCAGGCGCAGGTCTCCACGCAGGCGATGCCCGGCGGCAATCCCCTTTCTGGCGACCTGATGAAACGCGCCATGCTCCAGGCAATTCCCGCCGGTGGAGCCGAAATGGGCCAGCGCTCGCCGCGAGTGCTGGCCGACAAAGTTTCAGTGGCCAGGGCCGCCCCGGCGAAGTCCCAGGCAGTTGCTGGCGCGCTCCCGATGGCACCGGACACCGGACACTGGACACCCTCGTTTGGAGTGGCCGGGCAAGACGTGTCCGCATATCAGGGCAACGTCGACTGGACGTCCCAGTGGAACCAAGGCTCACGGTTCGCCTATGTGAAGGCGTCCGAAGGCAACTACTACCAAAACGGAAACTTCTCTCAGCAATACAACGGCTCGCGCAATGCCGGCATGACCCGCGGGGCTTATCACTTCGCCATTCCCAACTGGTCCTCGGGCGCCGACCAAGCGAGGTACTTCGTTGCGAACGGCGGATCATGGGGCCCGGACGGCTATACGCTTCCGCCTGTCCTGGATATCGAGTACAACCCCTATGAGGGCCAGACAATCGGCGGCTTCTATTTCGGCAATGTCTGCTACGGCATGTCAGCGTCGCAAATGGTTAGCTGGATCGCGGACTTCGGAAACACCGTCAAGGCTTTGGTCGGAAGATATCCAGTCATCTATTCGACTACTGACTGGTGGCGCACGTGCACCGGAAATTCGGCAAGTTTCAGTGCCTATCCGCTGTGGATCGCTTCCTATCCCTTGGCTGCAAGCGACTCGCCCGGGACGCTGCCCGCCAGTTGGGGCCAGTTCAGCCTGTGGCAGTACAGCAGCACCGGTCCATTCCAAGGTGATTCCAACATTTGGAATGGTGACTATGCGTCCCTCCAGAGGTTCGCCACGTACGGGGATTCCGATCCAAGTTATTCCTTCGGCGCGGCCTACTCCAGTTACGGCGGCAAGCTTGGCAACCAGACGAGCGGCATCGCTTGTGGTCTGAGCAACGGCGGCTGCTACCAGATGTTCCAGGGCGGAGCCATGAACTGGTCCCCCGGAACAGGCGCCCACACGTCCCTCTACGGTCCCATCCGCAACGCTTGGGCTTCAACCGGCTTCGAAAACGGACCGCTCGGATACCCCACCAGCGAACAGATCTGCGGCCAGAAAGACGGCGGCTGCTACCAAATGTTCCAAGGCGGAGCCATGAACTGGTCCCCCGGAACAGGCGCCCACACCTCCCTCTACGGTGCTATCCGCGGCACTTGGGGTTCCACCGGCTTCGAAAACGGACCACTTGGATACCCCACCAGCGAACAGATCTGCGGCCAGAAAGACGGCGGCTGCTACCAAATGTTCCAAGGCGGAGCCATCAACTGGTCCCCCGGAACAGGCGCCCACACCTCCCTCTACGGCCCCATCCGAGGCAGTTGGGGATCCACCGGCTTCGAAAACGGACCACTTGGATACCCCACCAGCGAACAGATCTGCGGCCAGAAAGACGGCGGCTGCTACCAAATGTTCCAAGGCGGGGCCATCAACTGGTCCCCCGGAACAGGCGCCCACGCCTCCCTCTTCGGCCCCATCCGCAACACCTGGGGATCAACCGGCTTCGAAAACGGGCGATTGGGATACCCCACCAGCGAACAGTTCTGCGGCCAAAAAGACGGTGGCTGCTTCCAAATGTTCCAAGGCGGAGCCATCAACTGGTCCCCGGCGACTGGCGGCCAACTGAGTACATGGGGTGCCATCAGGAATTTGTGGGGCTCCCTAGGATTCGAGAATGGACGGCTCGGTTATCCGACGTCGTCCGAAATCTGCGGTCAAAAAGACGGTGGCTGCTTCCAAATGTTCCAAGGCGGAGCCATCAACTGGTCGCCTGCCACTGGGGCACACACGAGCCTGTATGGGGGAATCCGCTCTATGTGGGGCTCCCTGGGCTTCGAACGCGGAGCCCTCGGGTATCCGACGTCCGAGGAGACATGTGCCACCAGCGCCTCGTGCTTCCAGGATTTCCAAGGGGGTCGGATTTCCTGGCGCTCAGATACCGGCGCGAGCGTTGCCTATCGCTGAGCGACGGTAGTCTGAGGGGTACCGGGCTTCGTTTCACGGGGCCAGGTTGTTGCGCAGATTACCCTGGAGAATGAATGCCCCCCTCACCCCTTAGCCCGCAAGTCAGCATCGTGGTGCCTCTTTACAATGGCGCAGACCGAATCGAGCGCGCCCTTGACAGTGTGCGGGCACAGACCCATGCCGCCTGGGAGCTGTTCGTCGTTGACGATTGCTCAAGCGACGCGGGCCCGGAGATCGTCCGGGACTACATCTCCCGCACGGCGGACCACCGGATCACTCTGGTCGTCCAGGCGGAAAACCGTGGACCCAGCGCCGTCCGGAATGACGGCGTCCGGATGGCCAACGGACAATTCATCATGTTCCTTGATTGCGATGACGAACTGCTTCCGGGTGCGCTGACCCACCTCCTCGGACTAGCTGCCGGGGGGCCAGTCGACATTGTGGGAGGGGCCCACATTGCTCGCACAGACAGCGGCCGGCTCTCTCCACGTCCTGACTCCCAAACCGGGTCGATGACCGGAGTGGAAGCTGTCCAGGGACTCTTGCAGGAACGGATCTGGAACTACACGCACGGTAAGATCTACAGCCGGCAGTTGCTCCAATCGGTCAGCTTCAGGGAAGACATCCGCCGATACGAGGACATCATTTTCAATGCCTGCGCCTTCTCCTATAGCAAGCAGGTGGTCCTCAGCGCCGAACCGGTGCACGTCTATTCCATCAATGGACAGTCAACAACGTGGACTCAGCGGCTGACGGCCGATTTTGTACATGACACCGAGGCACACATTCGTGAGGGCCTGAATCCCGATGTTGCCCCGCAAGTCAGTGGAAAATCTTGGAGGACCATGAGGGCAACCCTGGCGGTCGTTGTCTTGTCCAATGCGATCGCCGGTGATGCGGAACCCGCCGTTCTGAGCGAGCTGCGAAGAGTCCTGCGCCGCAACGTCAAAATGACGGACCTGCCCGACGTAGTCCGAACGGCCCCCCTGATCGGTATTTCAGCCTTGGTGGCCCGCGTGGCGCCCCGGATTTACGCATGGCTATATCGGCGCTACGTCGCCCGTACCTATGAGCTGGGAGCCTAGGATGGCTGCACCCGTCTCCGTGGCCAGCAGCAGTTTGACTCCCCCGGGCCACCATCGGTTCCTCTATTTGTTGGCGGCCGTCGCACAGGCTGCCGGCCCTTTGCTTACCCAACCTTTCGTTCAACGAATTCTGAGTCCGGAGCAGTGGGGCCGGGTGTCGTTCGCGATATCTCTGATATCCGTAGGCCTCATCGTGATTCTTGCGGGATTACCGCTCATTATCACCCGGACCTATTTTGAGGCCGGGATCGGGCCCAAGCACGCGCGCTCTCTCGCGGGATTCGGCATCCTGCAGAGCGCCGGACTCGGTGTCCTAGCCGTCGCATGTGCAGGCGCAGTCGCCCTTCTGTCGGGGCAGTTCACGGATCAACTGTCTGTCCTGCTCGCACTGCTATCCGTGGGACTGTTGGGGTGCATCCAGATGTGCCTCGCCGTTCTCCGGGCAGAACATCGCGCCTCGCTTTTCGTCGGAATTACCATCGGGGCGCAGACCCTCGGCCACCTCGCAGGGCTTGGTGCCGTCACATTTTTTTCTCCGACGGCGGCCAGCTACCTCGGGGCATTTTCCATCATTGTGCTGATCACGGCCCTTTGGAGCGCGGTGGCGGTCCGACCAGGTGCTCCTTTCGAGTTCCCCCGTGTGATCAAAAGCGCGCTCAAGACCTCGATGCCGGTCCTGCCGCACAGTATCGCCCTGGTGCTCATGCTGCAGGGCGAATCGTTCCTTCTTACGACCATGCATGGACCGGCCCTCTACGGAAAATACGGCGCTGTCCTTCCGATGGCACTCGGGCCGCTTGCCGTTGTTCTGGCTCTATCAAATGTGTGGGACACGCAGGTTCTTTCACAACATGGCAAGGACCCGCATGGAATCGTCAAAAGAACGCAACGGGAAGGTGCCGTGGTGGGTGTGGCATTGGCCCTCGCCGGCAGCTCCGCAGCTGTCTTTGCGACGAACATCCTGGTCAAGTCACCAACCGTCGAACAGTTTCAGTTGGCCAGGCTTCTACCATCGATTGCCATGGGTTACGTGATTTTCCTCATGTCCACCACCCAGATGGTGGCGGTTGGGAAGACGAGGCTACTGGCGGTGATCACGCCACTCACCGCTGGAGTTGCCCTTCTGGCCATGTCTTGGCCTGCGTCCTCCGAGTCCTTGTTCTTTGTCGGTCTGGTCAAAGTTTCCTGCTTCGCCGCCCTTGGTGCTATCTATCTGCTGGTAGCCCGCCGATATGGGAAAGGGCTGGTCCATGCCCGCCCCCTGCTCATTGGGCTTGCGGCGACTGCGGGCATTACGGCGATCATGCTTTCACTGCCCACTGACTTCGTGACCGGCCTTGTGACATTTGGCCTAGCGGCGCTTCTTATGGCCGGGGCGGCGGCTTTCCTGTTCCTCAAGCGTCGTCAATCTGCCCGTAGCGCGGAGGAGAAGCAACAGTCCGAGGTTACCTAGGACGCCGATTCGCTTAAACAGTTGCGCCCGGCCGGATTAACCGGCCGGGCGCAACTCTGTTTCCGCGAACAGGCCCGTAGCGCTGTTCTGGCTACTACGGACGCACGGAATGAGCCAAGAGCTTCTTCAGCCCCGGCCACATCCGCTTCTGAACAACCTTGGGAGTCAATACGAGGGCATTCAAGCGGGACGTGACGTGCAGACGGGCCGCACGGGCAGCTTTTGTCCACCCAAGCGCCGCGAAGTCACGGGCACACTCATCAAAAAATGCGCGTTCCTCGACGAAACGGCGACCATCCAGCGCACGCACGGACGAGTCCGATTCGCGATGGCGACGGTACTGGAAACAAACGGTGTCAGTGACGAGCATCTTGCCGCCGTCCATGATGATATCCATCGCAAGCGCGATGTCCTGGACCACGTTGTACTGCTCGCGGAAGTCGTGCTTGAGGATTGCCTTCGCCCGCCAAGCCACAGAGGGGAAATAGAGCCAGTCACCTGTGATCAAGCTTTGGGCAATCGGTTCGCCCGACAAAATGGCCAGCTCAGAGCCGCCGACCACCATGCGGCGCAGGCGATCCTTGACCTTGTCACCGAGTGGAAGGTAGACGGTCCCGTTTTCGTCGATGACCTCGACGCCGGGCTGGACAATTGACACTTCCGGATTATCAAACGCCTTGCGGATGGTACCGATGTAGTTAGGAAGCATGATGTCGTCGGCGCCCATGACCACGACGACGTCGTGCTCTACGAGCGAGAGGCACTTCTTGTAGTTGCCGTTCGCTCCGAGATTCGTGTCATTACGGTAGTACCGCACCCGGTCGTCGCTATCGATAAGTCCCTGGAAGTACGCGGGAAGAGTTTCGTCGGGATATCCGTCATCCACGATGGTGAGGCGGAAATCCCGGTCCTCTTGCGCCAGGATGGACGAAACGGCGGCTTTCATCATGGCCACATCGCCGTAGTACGGGAACATCACGTCAATGGTCAAGGTCTACCTCTTCGGGGTTTTGAGGCCTTTGGCCTGATAGTCGTTCACATTTTCAGTTTGTTCAAAGGGCACGTTCTCTTGCCGCGAAGACTCAAGCCTCTCTACTGCGTTGCGCAGTATCGCCAGCTCTTCTGCCAACGTGCGTGTTTCATCCTCGAGGATGGTCAATTCGCGTGAGACGTGCAGGCCCACACCCACCAGCAACACGATGGACAAGGCAAAAAGCAGGTTGGCAGGAACCCGGACGCCGGCTAGTCCGGCGGCCCAATCAAGCAGGCTCGGAAAGAACCCGAGGACGATCGTAAGTCCACCGACGACGAGCCAGAGGATGGCATACTTCTCGCGAAGCTTTCCCGCCCGCAGCATGATGAGCACGGCAAGGACCATGCCAATCGAGATGACAATCGAAAACGCCACGCTCATGTGGCCGTTCCTCTCTGCGCCGATCCCTCAGCGGCTTCCTGGAGGACTTCCGGTGCAGGGAATTCCTGACTCAGTTTGGTCCGAGGCCTGGCCAGCGCGAAGCACAGCACAAGGCCCGACCTGGCTAGGTAGATGGTTGCCTTCCAAGGACTGTGGCTCGGCGTTCCGGCTTGGCGGACCTTCATTTCCACTGGAACCTGGGTCACCTTGCAGCCGGACTTTATTGCTACGACCAGTGAGTCAATCGTGTCGCCGAGATACTCTGCCGGAAAATGTTCCATGTATTGGTGAAGGGCACGCAGATTGGCGGCACGGAATCCACTGGTGACATCAGTCAGCGTGGTCTTAGCCACTCCGGAGATTACTTTGGCCAAGGCGTTCATCGCCCATCGACGCGGCCCCTTGGCACTGTAGTTGCCGCGTCCAGCGAACCTGGCGCCGATCGAAATATCGGCATGCTCAAGGCCCGCCAGCACCCTGTCGATATCGTGCGGGTCGTGCTGTCCGTCGGCGTCAACCTGAATGGCGCGCGTGTATCCGTGACGCAGCGCATAGTTGAAGCCGGCCCGCATCGCGCCGCCAACCCCCAGATTAAAGGGAAGAATGACGACGGCGGCCCCGGCCTCTGCCGCGATACGTGCAGTTTCGTCCTTGGATCCATCGTCGACTACGAGGATGTCGTGATGGGGTACTGCTTCACGCACCTGACGAATAGTCGCACCAATTGCTTCAGCTTCATTCCAGGAAGGCATGATAATCAGCGCGTCTGAGTGCGTTGTAGTTGCCATGATGGTCAAGTATACCTATTCCACATGGTCGGCACCTTCATCCGCCCGGCTTCTGACAGGCGCACAATCCCCGCGGGCCATGTTTCCTGCAGCCGGCGGTCGTCAAGGGGGAAGGTTTCGGGCTACAGGAGTACCTCCTCACAGAACCGGCTCGCCGCTTCCCGGATCCATGCATCTCGCCCGCGCGGACTTGCGTACAGGCCGCTGCTGGACGCGCGTCCATTCCCCACCCTGCATAATTGTTAGGTTGGCTATACCCGATAAGGAGCTTTGATCGATGACTTGGTGGCAGACCATTCCGATTTTCGCCATGGCAGCATTGATCTACATTCTTCCCGGGTTCTTGGTCCTCGGGGCTGCAGGAGTCCGGCGCCTGAACCTGGCGGCGCTTGCCGCGCCGGTATCCACGACGATCGCGTCGTGCACCGCCGTCGTCGCACCTTTCCTGCACCTTCCCTATACGCCGGCCGTCTACTTCACCGTGAGCGTGGTGCTCGCCCTCCTGGTTCTCGCCGCCCGGTATTGGTGGACCCGGCGGGGCAAAACCTGGGGGAACCTAGCCAACAATGGGCCCCTGAACGCCCACGACCTTGGCCGCTGGACCGCAATCCTCGCGGTGCCACTGGGCGTTGCGTTCGGGGCAGTTGTGATTGCAGGTCGGTTCATCACCGGCTTCGGAAGTCCCGAAAACTTCTCCCAAACCTTTGACAACGTCTATCACCTCAACGCCGTCCACCACATCGTTCAGACGCAAAACGGCTCGTCCCTCACCCTCGGCAACCTCACGGAAGCCTCGCGATACTTTTACCCCGCGGGCATGCATGACATGATGGCGCTCCTCCAGATGCTGACCGGCGCTTCTGTCCCCGCCAGTGTCAACGTCGGGACGATCGTCATCGGGGCCCTGGTTTGGCCGCTCGGCTGCATGTTCCTTGTGTCGCGGATCGTGGGCTACCGGCCCGTGCCGTTGATCGCCACGGGAGTCCTGGCCGCAGGATTCAGCGCCTTCCCCTACCTGCTGGTTGGATTCGGCGTGCTGTATCCCAACAACGCAGCGATCGCACTGCTACCGGCGGTATTCGGGTTGGTGATCGAGTTGTTTGGTCTCTCGAGGATGCCGGCAACTTCAATCTGGCCTCCGCTGCTGGCTTTGTGCGCTACGTTCCCAGGCATGGTTCTGACCCATCCGAGTGCGATGGTCGCCCTTATCGGATTCACCGCTCCAGTGGTGCTGGGACGTCTTGTGAAACTGTTCCTTGAATGGCGGGAAGGCGCCGGATCCAGACGCGCGGTGATCGTCTGGGCTCTTCTGAGCGTCGCGTACTTTGGAGCAGCCGTCGTGACATGGATGATTCTGCGGCCGGGCCTGGGTGCAGCGCCCTGGACCCCCTTCCAGTCCAACTCCCGGGCACTTGGCGAAATCCTGAGTAGCGCGCCCATGGGCACCACGGCGGCCTGGATGCTCGCCATATTGACCGTCATAGGCTTGTATGTCATCGCCCGCAACCTCCGCCGGACGTGGTGGGTCCTGGGTGTGTACCTGGTGGCTGCCGTCCTCTACATGGTGGTCTCCAGCTGGCCACCCGGCACCTTCAGGACACTGCTCACAGGCGTGTGGTACAACGACAGCTTCCGCTTGGCCGCATTGCTCCCGGTGGCGAGCTTTCCGATTATTGTCTTTGGTGCGGAATGGCTGCTGTGGCGCTTCAGGACGCTCCTGGAATTTGTCTCCAAACGCCGGACACGCAAGGAACCATCCGTTGACGGGGCAATGGCCGACGCCGGCCGCAGCCGGGCCCAACTTGGCCGCCGTTATGTTGCAGTGATTTGGGTTGCCCTCGGAGTGCTGGGAGTTGCCTCCCAAGGCGGAACGTTGGCGCCTGTCCAGCAACGGCTTGGCGACGCCTTCCGGGTGTCGGCCAACTCTGATCTCGTGGATAGCGACAAATTGGCGTTGTTGAAGCAAGTCGATGCCATAGTCCCCAAGGATGGAGTCGTGGTCGGCAACCCCCTCACCGGCGCTTCATTGGTTTACGCTTTGGCCGATCGACAGCCGCTCGCACCACACATTTTCGGCGAACGGACCGAGAAAGAGCAGCTGTTGCTGGATCATTGGGACGAGGCCGCCTTCAATAAGGACGTCTGCCCCGTCATCAAAGAACTTAACGCTTACTGGGCACTCGATTTCGGCACCAAGACGGTAATTCCTACCGAAGATCCGTTCCCCGGTCTTGCTGACCTGACGAGCGGTTCGGCACCGGACATCCAGGTGCTCGCGACCTCCGGAAAGGTACGTCTGGTGCGTACAACAGCCTGCGACAAGTGACCGGGCCATCGGCTTCGTAGCAGGCCGGATGACCGCTCATTGACCCAACCCTGGGATTTTGGTACCGAACCCGCAATCCGCCGGCCCCAACACATGAAACTGGCCTGAGCCCGGTTGTCCGGGCGCAGGCCAGTTTCGACTTCTGTTGACCGCCGCGTTGGCCGGACAACGTCGAGTATCAGGAACCAGCAGCCCCGCTACCGTGCTTCGCTTGGTAGGCGGCCCGGGCGAGTTCGGGCATGACGGTCCAGAGAACCCACTTGACGCCCAGGGGCGAAGCTTCCAGGAGAGCCAATGCGTCGTCGGAATTCTGAACGACGGCCAGTGAATTCCGTTTGGCCGCCGGCAGGACGTCGAGCACCCCGTTCTTGGCGATGTCCGCACGTTCGGACATGTTCACGGCGACTACGTCTATATCGGCTTGCAATTCGCCCCCACGCCGGGATTCCCACAACAGCGGGCTCACACCGTAACGCACGATCTGCCGCTTTCCTTGGGCTTTGACTTTGTCCAGTGACGGTGAAGGAACAACTCCAAAGTCCTCAAGAATCCGAACTGGATTCGAGTTCTCGTCATAGACTTCAAAGTCCGCGCCGGGCACGGAGCTGGCACCAAGGTAAAGGAAGCTGCTGCCCGCAAGGTCCGAGTAGCTGGACTTGGCCTTCGCAATTTCCTTTTCAATATTCGCTACCAGTTCCTTGGCAGCCTGGGAGCGGCCGATGGCCTTGCCCACAGTAAGTGTCGTGGTCCGCCAGTCAGTTCCAAAGGGAGTACCGGGGTAGGCGATAACCGGGGCGATTTTACTCAGAGTGTCATACTCGTCCCGTGTGATGCCCGAGTTGACGGCCAGGATGAGGTCAGGTTTGAGCGACTTGAGCGAGTCATATGGCGGCCCGTCCACTTCCCGATATTGAGTCGGCATGACCGCGTTCATTGAAGTAATCGCCTTGCCGAACCACAGACTGGTCCCGAAGCCACGCGCTTCATAGGCCGGGACGCCGACCGGCACGACTCCTAGTTCGACGCAGGCATCCTGGCTCGCGAAACCAAGCGTCGCAATTCTGGTCGGCACCTTGGTCACAGTAGTCTCGCCGAACAAATGCGGAATCGTGACGGGGAAATTGCCCGTGTCAGCCGATCCCTGCGAGGCCGCTCCACCGAAACAACCTGAGAGCAGGAGCGGCGACACGGCGACGGCCGCCAGGAACCCACGACGACCCAGATGGTCGCCTGAGCCTCCATTTGGTTGCTTCATGTGGTCCCTTCCCGTTCGGCCTTGAGGCCCGTGCTTTAGCCCCAAGGGCAATTTGTCAATAGTCTCGTGCGAGCGGGGTCTCCGCTTCAATGACTCAAGCGGCCTTGGACCGCTGCCTGAGTTCAGCGACCACCTCATGGACTTCACCGTCCATGACGACGTGGCCGTGTTCCAAAAGGACGCCCCGTTCGCAAATGGTCGCTACAAGGTCAAGGTCGTGGCTGACCACAAAGAGGGTCTTGCCCTTGCCGGCCAGCTCTTTGATCTTGGCGATGCACTTCCGCTGGAATGGTTCGTCTCCAACAGCGAGGATTTCGTCGATGAGGAACACTTCGGGATCTGTATGCACGGCAATAGAGAAAGCGAGCCGAAGATACATGCCGGACGAATAGAACTTCACCTCGGTGTCGATGAACTCGCCAATTTCGGAGAACTCCACGATTGAGGCGAACTTTTCGTCGATCTCTCGCTCGGTCATTCCAAGAATTGCGCCATTGAGATACACGTTGTCGCGCCCGCTGAGATCGTGATGGAAGCCAGCCCCAACCTCAATCAGGCCGGCGACGCGCCCGCGGGTGAGGACCGTCCCGCCATCCGGTTGGAGGACTCCGGAGATCAGCTTGAGCAGCGTTGATTTTCCGGACCCATTGAGCCCGAGAAGAGCAACTGTCTCCCCATGACGAACGTCAAGGGAGACGTCCTTCAAGGCATCAAATTTTCTCGATAGGTCACCCTTGCGTCCACGAATGAACCAGACGAGGGCTTCCTTCAGGGAACGCGTGTGACGGAGCACGAATTGCTTACGGATACCTACACACGTAATTGCCAACTCGTCAGTTTGAAACAATCTAGAGCTCCTGTGCGAAATGGATGGAGAGCTTGCGGAATACAGACTGGCCCAGGAACAGGATGGCAACTGAAATTGCAATTGCAACCGGCAGCCAGAATCCGAGGAGATCCGGCGGCAAGGGCGCAAGCCCAATCTGGTCCGCCGTCAAAGTCGGATACCAAAACGCCCAGTGGAAGATCTCGACGCCGACAGTCAGTGGATTCATCTGGTAGACCCAGTACCATGGCCCCATGACCCGTTGCACCATCGTCCAGATGTAGAGAACCGGTGAGGCCCACGTCACAACCATCAAGATCATGTCGACAATGTTCTCGGAATCGCGGAAGTACACATTCGCCGCTCCGAAGAGGAGACCGAGTCCAGTTGCAAGAATTGCAACCATAATGAACGCAACAATCACCATCAGCAGCTGGATCAGGGATGGCTGCCAGCCTGCGAGCAAGCAGGCGCCAACAAGGACTGCCAATTGAGGAAGGAAATGCGCTGCCGACACCAGGACCGTCGCTACGGGAAACAATTCCCTCGGCAGGTATATCTTCCGAATCAAGTCCCTATTGTCGAGAATGGAACGGGTCGCATTTCCCAAAGACTCCGTGAAAAAGTTCACGAAGACAATTCCTGCAAACAGATAGATCGAGTAGTTCGGCGTACCATGCTGGAGATTAAGAAAAATCCCCAACGCTACAAAGTAGATAAGAAACTGCATCAGTGGTTTGACATAAGACCAAAGCAGTCCCAATACCGAACCCCGGTATCGTACTTTGATCTCTTTTCGGACCAGCAGCTTCAATAGAAACCGGTTGGAATACACGTCAAATAGTCCACGGCCATGGCCTGGTTTTATGAGTTGAGTCGACACGCTACTGGGATTCCTACCCGCTGACATCGAAAGTGGCCTTCCAGGACTCCAAGGAAGTGATCTCCGGCAAGGCCGCCTTGTACTCGGCAGAGAGTTGATCCCATCGACGGTACAGTTCGCTCTGGAGCTTGGCCGCTTCCAGCATCTGGCTCCTCAACCGCTTGGGGTCCCGGCGGTACCAGGAGACTCCAGTGCCTTCGGCATTTGAGACGAGGACGCTGTCGAATGAGGACAGCCTCCACCAACGATTTTCCCTGTGCGCCAAATGGGCTTGGGGCCGCTCCAGCGATGAGGGATCCGGTTTCTTGAAAATCTGGCGAAGGACCGTCTTCGCCGCCCATTTCACGAGGTCCTTTTTGGGCGGCATCCCCGCGGCGCCTCCTCGGCCTCCCCCATTGAGGCCTACAGCCGGAAACTCGTCCACGTCGGATTTGATTTGTGCCTCTGTGTGGCGGGAACGCAGCTCATTAACTTCGGCCAACTTGCTTGCCAATTCAGCGTGGAGGCTCCCCGGTCCGCGCAGGACGTCCCGCATCGCCATGATGCGTGCTTCCTGAGCGAAGTACTGCATGGAGATCAGATGTTTGACGTTGTTCTGGAACGACTCCCGCAATACCCGCCCTCCTTTGGGGAAAGGGCTGTGAAGAAGGGCCGCGATCAATCGGTTGCGTTCATGGAAGTAGGCCTGCCATCCGAGAGAGTCATCCTTATCGATCCACGACACATGCCACAGGGCGGCGCCAGGCAGCGAGACGGTCGCGTACCCGGCCTGCTTCGCCCTCAAGCTATATTCGGCGTCATCCCATTTGATGAAGACAGGCAGGGAGAGGCCGATCTCCCGGATGATGTCAGTCGGTATCAGGCACATCCACCAGCCATTGAAATCCACATCGACACGACGGTGCATCCAAGGGGTTTGCCGCAAATTGCGGTGTCTGAAGTCGTGGCGATACTCAAGGGCGTCATCCGGGCTTACCCAGCTCAGCCTGTAGGGGTCCACCACTTCACCGAAGGTGTGCAACGTCGTCCGACTGTAAAGATCGAACATGTGACCGCCAACGATTGTCGGCTTCTTGCTGAAGCGCGCAAAAGTGATGAGCCTTTCAATGCTGTCAGGTTCCACGACGACGTCGTCATCGAGAAGCACGACGAAGCTGCTGTCGTTCTGGACAGCCTCCGCCATCCCCCGCGAGAAGCCTCCCGCACCGCCAAGGTTGGCTTGGTCCACGATCCGTAGTTTGCGACCCAACAAATCCTTGACGTCATTGAATCCTTCGGCTGCCGAGACCTTGTTCGTGCCCTGGTCCACAATCAACACTTCCTTGACGCTCTCGAGCGCTTTGGAGCTTCCGCCAAGAATACGGGCGTTCGCGATGCAGAAGTCCGGCTTGTTCATGGTGGTGATTTGGACCGTTGCGACTTCTCCCGCAGGAATCCGCGGAGACTCCCGCGTTGCCCATTCGGCGCCGAGCAAGGTCAATTCTGACGCGCCGGCAACCAACTCAAACCAGTACCAGCCGCCGTCGCCGAACGTCTCCAGGGACAGCTCGAGCTCGAGCTCGTTATACCCTTCGACGTGGATTGAGTTCAGACGTTGAGGCATCCCGCGCGCGTTCGAGCGGTAGACCAGCACCGTTCCCGAGCCCTCGGTGCGGACGTGCAGCTGAACCGAGCGGACAGCTGTCCATCGACGCCAGTAGCTGGCAGGAAATGCATTGAAATACGTACCGAATGAAACGTGCTGTCCCGCGCGTACCTTCGCGGAAGTGCGCGAGAGGAAGTCCTCATGATGAGCCTCCAGCGGGCTCGAACCAACTAGATGCAGCTTGTTTTCCGGAAGCTTGGGCTGTCGGTAGAGTCCGTCGTCCTCGACGAGTTGGGTGCCAACCGAACTTCCGGCGTCGACATAGAGTTCAACGGCGTCCAGCTCACCCGGGGAAGGGAAGACGACCCTTTGAAGCTCGGCAGTCGTCGTGGGACTCACGCGTCCACTCCTCCGCTTTCAATTTCCGCGCCGTTTTCGAAATGCGGACGGACCTTGTTGTCAAACATGGAGAGAGCCGAACCGATGGCCATGTGCATATCGAGATACTTGTAGGTGCCAAGGCGGCCGCCGAACAGCACGTCTTTTTCAGCTGCTGCGAGATCGCGGTATTTCAGCAGCTTTTCGCGGTCATCCGGGGTGTTGATCGGATAGTACGGCTCATCGCCGCTTTCGGCGAACCGGGAAAACTCGCGCATGATGACGGTTTTCTCCGTCTGGTAGCCACGCTCAGGGTGGAAATGGCGCGGTTCGATGATCCTGGTGAACGGGACGTCGTCGTCGTTGTAATTGACAACGGACGTTCCCTGGAAGTCTCCCATGTCCAGGACTTCCTCTTCGAAGTCGATGGTGCGCCAGGACAGATCTCCGGCGACAAAGTCGAAGTAGCGGTCCACGGGTCCCGTGTAGACGACGGGAATCTTGCCGACAACCTTGTTTTTTGAATACTCATGCGACTCGTCAAAGAAGTCCGTGTTCAGGCGTACCTCGATGTTCGGGTGCTCGGCCATCTTCTCGATCCACGCCGTATACCCGTTGGTCGGCAGGCCTTCGTACTTGTCGTTGAAGTATCGGTTGTCGTAGTTGTACCTGACAGGAAGGCGCGAAATGATTTCCGCTGGGAGGTCCTTGGGGTCGGTCTGCCACTGCTTGCCGGTGTAGTGCTTGATGAATGCCTCGTACAGGGGGCGACCGATCAGCTGGATGCCCTTGTCATTGAGATTCTGCGGATCGGTTCCCGCGAGTTCACCAGCTTGCTCCTTGATCAGGTCCTGCGCCTGGCTAGGAGTCAAGTTGGCCCGGAAGAACTGGTTGATCGTCGCCAGGTTGATGGGGAGGGAATACACCTCACCCTTGTGCACGCCGTACACCTTGTGCACGTAGTTGGTGAAGGTCGTGAAGCGGTTGACGTACTCCCACACCCGCTCGTTCGACGTGTGGAAGAGGTGTGCACCATAACGGTGCACCTCGATTCCGGTCTTCTCTTCCGTTTCGCTGTAGGCGTTGCCGCCGATGTGATGCCGGCGGTCAATGACAACAACCTTCAAGCCCAGCTCAGTGGCGGCCTGTTCTGCGATTGTCAGGCCAAAAAAGCCCGACCCGACGATGACGAGGTCAGCGGTCACAAATACTCCTGGTTCGAATGCGGGCAGCCCAATGATCTGCATTGGCTGCAGGTCAAGCCTACCCGAGATGGCGCGCCGATTTTCGGGCCGGTCCCTGCCAGCCCTGATAGGTGCAACGTTTTCCACATACGTCAACTGGCTTGGAACACGCGGTGATTAGCACAAATATCGTGGACGAACAGAAGCCGCGCGAACCGAAGGAGCGGACACAGTGGCATTCCATTGCACCCTCGTCTGGGGCCCGTTGGCGTTACAGCAAGGCGGACCCATCGAACTGACCATAGCCGCGGGCAACGGCACCCCTGGCGCCGTCGTCGAGGCCGCCGTCGCGGCCGAGTTCGGATCTGGAAAACTTGCAGTCGAGGGACTGCCACTCGACGGTCTCACCGTTGGCTCGGCGCCGCTCATGCCGGGGGCTGTGTTGGTGTGCGGGGCCGATTCTGAGGCGCAAGACACCCGTGATCGCTATCGCAGTCCCGCGGCATTGTCCTTGCTGGTGCACGCCGGTCCAGCCGCGGGCCTGGTCATACCCCTGGAACGGGGCACTTACCGGATCGGCCGGAACAACGCCGATGTCTGCCTCCCGGATCCTGATGTTTCGCGGGATCACGCCGTCCTGACGATTTCCGAGACAGCGGTCACCATAATCGACAACGGGAGCGCGAACGGAACGGTGGTGGACGGACGCAAAGTCCGCTCCGCCCCTGTCTCGACCGCCTCCAGGATCCGATGTGGCGGCTCTGTCATGTCAATTGTCTTCGGCGACAAAGAATACGGAGCGGAGTCGCTGGGGGCAGCCGGCCAGGGCGTCGCCGAACCGATCCTGGTCCCTCGGCGCCACGATGCGGGCAGCCGCACGCAACTTCTCCTCACGGCCGGGCTCCCGTTCCTGCTGGGAGTTGGAATGGCTCTGGCCACTGGCATGTGGATGTTCCTCGGATTCACGGCAATTTCTGCGATCGCAGTCCTCGCACCTGCAATTTCGGGGAGACGCGAGCGCCGCCTTCTGGCTGCCGCGATCGCGGCGGCAGTCGAACAAGACCGGGCCCGACGACGGCGGTGTTCACCGTCCGCCGCTGAGCTCGCCTTCGCCGTCAACTCGGCAGCTTTCCCCCCAAGGGAATACGGGCGAATGCGGCTGGCGCTGCCAAGAACCACCACAACGCAAGGATCCGGCACAGCTCAAGGAGCCAGCACGGCGCAAGTCTCGGGCGCAACCAAAGGAACGGCGGGTTGTCGCGATGTGTGGCTCCGGCTCGGCACCTGTCCGCAGAACGCCAGGGTTGCCCTCGATCCCGCGGACCCGGGTTTTCAGCCACCGCAGCTGGGCTCCGTTCCGGTAGTTCTGGATCCCTCCATCCAGGCCGTTTCCCTCACGGGACCCGAAGCCAAGGTGCAAGGAATGTTCAGATTTCTGCTCATGCAGCTGGCAGCTTTTCCCGGCGCAAGCAACGCTCCCGTCCTCATACACGGACCTCTAGCCCACTTGCCGTCAAGCGCCCGGTTCCTCCCAGGCATCACCATGACCACGGACGCCTCTTCAGCCGCGGCTGCCCTTTCCGCGTTCGCGGATAGACCGGGAGCACTGTTTCTGGTGGGGCCCGAACGTGATCCCGCCGTCGACACACTCCGGCAAGCGGCGATCGAGTCCGGCTGGAGAATCTTCCAGCGCTCGGCGAGCGGAGGCGAAGGCGGTTCCGCCGTCGAGTTCTGGAACAAACGCGCAATCCTGCGCTCGTGTCATTCAGTAACGGAATTTGACCCTGACCTTGTGCAGCACCCGGTCTTCGACCGCTACTGCCGCTCATTGGCAAGATTGCCCCGTCTAGCGAAAGAAGGGGCGCCGCTTGTCCCCTCTACCTGCCAACTTGCCGAATTGCTTCCCGCTGAGCCCTCGAGCATCGCCGCCCGCTGGAACGCTTCTTCAGCACGCGGAGGGCTATCCGCGGTTATCGGGCAAGGAGCCGACGGGCCCCGGTCGCTGGACCTGGTTTCGGACGGCCCGCACCTCCTCGTTGCCGGAACTACGGGTTCGGGAAAATCAGAGCTTCTGCGCACAATAGTGTCCGCGATCTCGCTGACCCATAGCCCGGACAGGGTCAACTTCCTGTTTATCGATTTCAAGGGGGGTTCCGGCCTCGGGCCGTTGGCAGACCTTCCGCACTGCGTCGGGATGCTTACGGACCTCAGTGAACACGAGCTTGAACGTACCCTCTCCTCCCTTCGTGCCGAGGTTCGGATGCGGGAAGGGAGCCTAGCGAAGGCCGGTGTCCCTGATTTGCCCGCGTATTGGGCCAAAGCCGGAGGAACCGGGGGCGGGGCGGGACGAAGAAGCCACCTTCCGGTACTGCCCCGTCTGGTGCTTGTAATCGACGAATTCAGGATGCTCATTGAAGACGCCCCGGATGCCTTGGCCGAATTGATGCGGATCGCCACCCTGGGCCGGTCTCTGGGCATCCACCTGATCATGGCGACACAACGTCCGCAGGGTGCACTGAGTGCGGACATCCGGGCCAACGTCACCACCAGCATCGCACTTCGCGTCCAATCAGAAATGGAATCCCGGGACGTCATCAACTCGCCGGCAGCGGCATCGATTCCGGTGTCCCTGCCTGGCCGCGCCTTTATGGTTCGCGGAGTGGAAGATGCCGAGCCCTTTCAGTCAGCAACGCTCTCGGGCAGCAAAAAAGCCCGGGCGCACGCAAAGGCCATTTCGTTGCCGGCAGCGGGGTCGCTCCGCTTCAGCGGTTCGTCTGAAACCGCGTTGGCGGAGACTCGGGGTGCGATTGCAACGCCAGCAGAAGCCGCCCGCCCCATTATCAAGGCAATCAACCGGGTTTGGGACATCCACGGGAGTACACCGCTTAGGAAACCTGTTGCGCATCCGCTTCCCGAGTCCGTCCCGTTTCATGAAGCCCGCCGCATGACGGCAATGACGGGCAAGCACGCGGCAAGCGGAACGCCGGCAGGCCCGACCGCCTACCTTGGCTTGGCAGACTTGCCCTCGCAACAACGAATTACCGGCCTGTGCTGGACTCCTTTCGTCCACGGGAATCTTGGACTCGTTGGCCCTCCCGGAGGCGGAGTTGAAGATACGTGTCGGGCAGCGGCAGCGCAGCTCGTTGGACGTGCCGATGAACTCCATCTCTATATCCTCGACGGTGACGGTTCGTTCGCCGACGTCACCGCCCACGCACGCGTCGGGGCCGTAGCCTCCCCCAACGACATCAGAAGGGGCGTCCGCATCCTGGAGAGACTCGCAGCTGAGATGTCGGCGCGGCAATCCCCGGGAACCGCCGCCGGGCACGTCCCGCTTCTTCTGGTCATTTCAAGCTGGGGTTCGTGGGTCTCCGAGTTACGCGCCCGACCGCTGGCCTGGGCCGAAGACGTTGTCCACGCCATCGTCCGCGATGGACAGAAGGCGGGACTGGCCGTTCTTGTCACAGGCGACCGCGAACTGACCGCCTCGCGCATGTTCGCGTCAATCCCCAACCGCGCATACTTTCCCACCGGGACCACAGAAGAAGGGCGGTTGGCGTGGCCCCGTTTTGCGGCAATGAAGCCCCTGAAGGGTCGGGCGGTCGTAAGTGGCAACCTGCTCGGGGTTGACACTGCAGTTGCGCAGCTTGTCGAGCCGCCGCCAACCACGGCTTGGCCGTACTGCGTGCCCCCCGAGCCTGCACGGCGCCCAATCCGGGTGGATCCCTTGCCGCAATTCATCCGGGCTTCGGATCTCATTGCGGATGGCCGAAGCGATACTACTGCCCTTTCCCGCGCCCGGGTGCCCGGGTCGGTGCTCCTTGGTGTCGGAGGGGATGAACAAGAACCTGCTTGGATCACGCTGCCGCGCGCAGGCGTCCTCCTCGCCCTCGGCACCCCCGGTTCCGGCAAGTCGTCGTTTCTGGCCGCTTTGGCCATGCTCAATCCAGGCCATCAATGGTGGACACCACCCAAAGCGGCCGATCCTGACGCCTTTTGGGCCGAATTCCACCGGGATGCAAGCCGCAGGCTCGTGGGAACAGAAGTCATCCCCCTCGTGGACGACGCCGAACGCCTCACCGGCAAAACCGCCGTCCTCCTGGCTGAACTTCCTGGTATCGGTTTCTCGGTGGTGGCGACCGCGGGCAGCCCTGCCCTACTGCAGCGGACGCCCCTTGCTTCCCTGGCCCGAAACCACGGAAGCGGAATTCTCCTGGGCAATGGGCCGCCCACGGCCGGAGATTTCTTTGGCGTGCGCGTCGACGTCGATCAGGCGCCGCCACCGGGTCGTGCTGTCCTCATCGAGAATGGACGAACACGCACTGTCCAGATCGCCGCTCCGGGCTAGGAAGCCGTACCCAAGTGAAAGAGTCAAAGGGCGGCGCGGGATCCGCCCGCTCGGGAAGCAAAGGCAATGACCCGCTTGTCGAACAAAAAGACAATTCCGGCCAAAGCCGGGACCACCATGGCCAGGCCGGCAGGAACCAGTCCTCCGGTCATGGTGGGAAACCCGATCGTCAGGGCGAACAGCTGGGCAACCAACGCGGGTGCCCGGGTCCAACGGTAGCCACGGAACAGGAAGTGCCCCACGGCAAACAACAATGCAGAAAAAGCCAGCAAAAGGCCAAGGGTAAACACGGCTCCCCAGAAGGAGGCCACCGGAGCCCCGGTCACCAGCTCGTATACATACAGGACCCCGGCGGCCAACAGTGCGAGAGCTTCCAGCACAACCACAATGGAAATAACAACGATCCCGACAGGGCGCGGCCCTCCGGCGGATGACCGGCCAATGTTGTCGTTGCCGGTCCCCTGGCCGTCGTCGCCGGGCGTTGCTGGGTCATGGTTAGGGTTCAGAGGGGGTCTTGACACATTGGCACAATACCGGACATAGTCGAATACCTGTGAGTAGACCTGTGGCCAATGTGATGCATCGCTCACGGTTTCAAACGCTAAAACCCCTTGTTTACATGGCGTTAACATGACACGCTTGACTCAGACGACCAAGGGGGCCCAATGGGTCCCCTTTCCTATGAAGCCTCTCGTGAATATTTTCACAAAAGGCTTAACTAGTACTCACGAATGGAGTGACTGATCAGCATGGATTGGCGTAACCGCGCGGCCTGCCTTGACAAGGACCCGGAGCTTTTCTTCCCCGTAGGCAACACCGGCCCTGCGCTTCTCCAGATCGAGGAAGCGAAGAGTGTCTGCCGTCGCTGTCCCGTCGTGGACACATGCCTTCAGTGGGCCCTTGAATCGGGCCAGGACGCTGGCGTCTGGGGCGGTATGAGCGAAGACGAGCGACGCGCACTCAAGCGCCGCGCCGCCCGCGCCCGCCGCGCTTCCTAAGCAACTGGGCCCGCAAAGCACGGCGCCTGAGGCAAAGAGAACATACGAAGATGGCCCGGACCGAAAGGTCCGGGCCATCTTCATGCATCCGGCTGTGGTTACCGACAGAGCGTGCCGCCAGCGGCCGGCGTCAGCTCCGCACCAGGTTCAGGACGATCTCGACGGCGGTGCCACCGCCGTCGCGCGGCCGCCATTGGATGCTGCCACCCAACTCGCTCGTGACAAGAGTCCGCACAATCTGAAGGCCTAGGCCCTCGGTATACGACCCCTCGGGCAGTCCGACGCCATCATCGGCGATCGTCACCGTGAGGAGTTCATCGCCGCGCTCCCCCGTGGAACGATCCGCCATCAGCCATACCGTTCCGGCCCGTCCTTCAAGGCCATGTTCCACGGCATTTGTCACGAGCTCATTGATGACCAGCGCAAGGGGCGTGGCGAAGTCGCTCGGCAATTCGCCGAACAGGCCGGCGCGCTCAGTCCGGACGTGCTGCGAAGGGGACGCTACTTCTGCCGAGAGCCGGAACTGACGTCCAATGAGTTCATCGAAATCAACGCTCTGCGTGAGCCCTTGCGAAAGCGTCTCGTGTACCAACGCAATCGTCGCCACTCGCCGCATTGCCTGTTCCAGGCCTTGTTTCGCCTCGTCGCTGACCATCCGTCGCGACTGCATGCGCAGCAAAGCAGCCACCGTCTGCAGGTTGTTTTTGACGCGGTGGTGGATTTCACGAATCGTCGCGTCCTTGGTCACCAGCTCGAGCTCGCGGCGTCGCAGTTCTGACACGTCGCGGCACAGTACCAAGGCACCGAAGCGATGCTTCTCGTCGCGCAATGGAATCGCGCGCAACGACAAGCTGACACCGCGGGACTCGATCTCGCTCCGCCACGGCATCCGACCAGTAACGACCAGCGGCAGCGTCTCGTCCACCATCCGCCGGTCCTTGAGGAGTCCTGCGGTTACTTCCGCGAGGGACCGTCCTTCCAAGGTTTCCACCTCGCCGAGGCGACGGAATGCGGAGACGCCGTTCGGACTCGCGTACTGCACGATGCCGTCGGCGTCGAGCCTGATCAGGCCGTCACCCACGCGGGGAGCGCCACGGCGCGAACCCGTCGGTGAAGCGAAGTCCGGCCAGAGGCCAAGCGTTCCCATCCGGAGCAGGTCGTAGGCGCATTGCCTGTACGTAAGCTCCAGACGGGAAGGCATCCGTGAACTGGAAAGGTCCATATGCGACGTGACGACGGCAAGGGTCCGTCCGTTCCTGACCATGGGCACCGCTTCAACCCGCAGGGCCATCTCGCTGCTCCAGCTCGTTTCGCTGGAGCGTTCGATGGAACGGCTGGACCACGCTTTGTCGACTATCGGTCGCAGATCCGAGCGGATGCCTTCCCCGACGAAGTCCGCATGAAACACCGTGTGGCTCGTCGACGGCCTCACGTGAGCAAGCGCGATGTAACCGAATTCAGGATGCGGAAACCATAGGGCCAAGTCCGCGAACGCCAGGTCGGCGACCATCTGCCAGTCGCCGACCAGGAGGTGCAGCCATTCGGCATCTCCAGGCCCGAAATCAGCGTGCTCCCTGATGGGGTCTGTAAAGATTGCCACTGCACCTCCATATAACGCCCGGGCTTGTCCCTAGCGTCGAACGATTGACCTCAAGAGCCTCAATGCTACCGACAGAGAAGCCATGTCGTCGGCCTCCAGCGCGTTGACCTCGTCGAACATGCTCTTCGCGCGGCCCAATTGCTCGGCATTGAGGCCTTCCCAGGCCCGCAAACGGGCCTCGGCGTCGAGGCCGGCGTCGGTCGATTCGAGCACCGACGTCGTCATGTCCGCTACGGTCGAGTAGAGGTCGTCGCGCAGGGCCGCCCGGGCAAGCGCCTGCCAGCGGTCATCGCGCGGGAGTGCTGTGATCCGCTCCAGCAACGAATCGACGTGGAAGCGGTCGAATACCGTGTAGTAGACGTGGCTGACCTCTTCCACACGGGCGTCGCGGCTGTGCGTGATCTTGGCGATGTCCAAGAGCACGAAGCTCTCGAATAGCTCGGCCCAGCGATGGGCGAGCGTGTCGGGAAGGCCCCACGAGCGCGCCTTTTCGAGCCAGCCGGTAACGCGCTCTTTGTCGCTGCCGCGCAAGTAGTCGAGCACCCTGGCCCGCATCGGATCCATCATCGGCTTGAATTCCGCGACGATCTCCGAGATCGGCTTCGAGGCGTTGCCCTGGCTGAGCAACCAGCGAACGGCACGGTCAAGAAGCCTTCGGATGTCGAGGTGGACGGTGCTCCAGTGTTCCGTGGGGAACGAAGCAGGCAGGGCATTGAGCTCCCGCACCATCGAATCGAGTTCGTAGATCTCGCGGAGGGCTACGAACGCCTTCGCGACGGCGACCTCGGTAGCCGAGGTCTCCTCCATGGTGCGGAAGGCGAAGGTGATGCCACCGAGGTTGATCATGTCGTTGGCCACCACGGTCGCGATGATCTCGCGACGCAAGGGATGGGTGTCCAGTTCGGCGTCGAACCGTTCTCGGAGCTGCTTCGGGAAGTAGGAGCGAATCGTCTTACGGAACCAAGGATCGTCAGCCAGATCGCTGTCCCGCAAGGCCGAGCCCAATTCGATCTTGGCGTAGGCGGCGAGGACCGACAGTTCCGGGGACGTCAGGCCCTGGCCCTGTTCCAGCCGCTCGCGAAGCGTCTCGGTAGTCGGCAGCGCTTCGAGGTCCCGTTTGAGGTCGGCGGACTTCTCGAGCCAGTCCATCAGGCGCTCGTAGCTCGGGCTCCATTCGGCGACGCGTGTGCGGTCGTTGAGCAACAGGATGTTCTGATCGATATTGTCTTCGAGCACGAGGCGTCCGACCTCGTCGGTCATGTCGGCGAGGAAGGATGTGCGCTCGGAAGCGTCCAGTTTTCCTGCGGCAACCATCCGGTCGACGAAGATCTTGATGTTGACTTCATGGTCGGAGCAATCGACGCCGGCAGAGTTGTCGATGGCATCGGTGTTGAGGATGACACCCTGCAGGGCAGCTTCGATGCGTCCGCGCTGCGTCATTCCGAGGTTTCCGCCTTCGCCAACGACCTTGACACGGAGCTCCCGTCCGTTCACGCGGATGACGTCGTTCGCCTTGTCTCCCACCTCGGCGTGGGACTCGGTACTGGCCTTGACGTACGTTCCGATCCCGCCGTTGTAGAGGAGATCGGCCGGAGCCAGGAGTATCGCACGAAGGAGTTCAGGAGGACTCAGCTGAACCGTTCCGTCCGGCAGGCCGAGGGCACGGCGGACTTCCGGCGAGATCGGGATGACCTTGGCCTGGCGGGGGTAGACACCGCCACCTGCGCTGATGAGCGAGCGGTCGTAGTCGTCCCAAGAGGAGCGGGGAAGCTCGAAGAGACGCTGCCGCTCGCCGAAGGACGAAGCCGCATCCGGCGTCGGGTCCAGGAAGATGTGGCGGTGATCGAAGGCGGCAAGCAGGCGGATGTGCCGGGAAAGCAGCATTCCGTTGCCGAACACGTCGCCGGACATGTCGCCGACGCCGACCACGGTGAATTCCTCAGTCTGGGTGTCAAGGTCCAGCTCACTGAAGTGGCGCTTGACCGACTCCCATGCACCGCGGGCCGTAATGGCCATGGCCTTGTGGTCGTATCCTACGGAGCCACCGGAAGCGAATGCGTCCCCCAGCCAGAATCCATACTCGGCGGCCAGGCCGTTCGCGGTGTCCGAGAAAGTTGCCGTGCCCTTGTCCGCGGCCACCACCAGGTACGAATCGTCGTCGTCCTGACGGACAACGTCCGACGGCGGCACAATCTTCTCGCCGTCCGCCGTGGTCACGAGGTTGTCGGTGAGGTCGAGCAGTCCGCGGATGAAGGTCTTGTAGCTTTCGATGCCTTCGGCCATCCAAGCGGCACGGTCAAGTGCCGGATCCGGAAGCTGCTTCGCGAAGAATCCGCCCTTTGCACCGGTCGGCACAATCACGGCGTTCTTCACCGTCTGTGCCTTGACGAGCCCGAGAATCTCGGTCCGGAAATCTTCGCGGCGGTCGGACCACCGCAAACCGCCGCGGGCCACCTTGCCGAAGCGCAAGTGCACGCCTTCAACACGAGGCGAGTACACCCAGATCTCGTACTTTGGCCGCGGGAAGGGCAGGCCGTCGATCGTGGTCGGATCGAGCTTGAAGCTGACGTACGACTTGCCTTGGAAGTAGTTCGTGCGCAGCGTCGACTCAATGAGGTTAACGAAAGTCCGCAGTACCCGGTCGGCGTCGAGCGTGGCCACCTGGTCAATTGCTTCGGCCAGTGCGGCGCGCGCGCCCTCCTGGCGGGCCGGACGCGCGGCGTCAGGCGAAGAGGGATCGAAACGGGCCCCAAAGAGGTCAATAAGGCCGCGGGCAACTTCAGGGTTGGCCAGAAGAGTGTCCGCAATGAACTCGAAGGAGTTGGTGTTCCCCATCTGGCGCATGTACTTCGCATAGGCGCGGAGCATGACAACCTGCCGCCAGTGGATACCTTCCCGGAGCACGAGCCGGTCGAAACTGTCGGATTCCACCGCACCGGTCACCGCGGCACTGAAGGAGTCCGCCAAGAGCTGGCCGGTAGCCACGGGATCGACACCGGTGGGGTATTTCAGGCCAAGGTCGTAGAGGAAGAAGTCCCGGTGGTCGGCGGTCTCAATTTCGAAAGGCCGCTCATCGAGAACCTCAAGGCCAAGATTGTGGAAGTAGGGCAGGATCTGGCTCAGGCTCTTCGGTTCCAAAAGGTAGAGCTTGACGCGGGCATCCTCTTCGAGGAGCTCGCCGGCGCCGTTTGGCAGGTAGACATGCACTCCTGGGACCGTCTGGACTGCGACGGCGTCGCGGTCGGTTGTGGCGGCATACTTCTCGAAACGCTCAATGTCCTTGAGGGCGTCCTCGACTTCGTAGTCGACCCGGTAGCCGGCGGGAAACGCATCCGCCCACAGGGCCGACAATCGCTCGGCATCCAAACCGCTGGTGTTCTCGCGGAGCACCTCCGCAATACCTTCAGCCCATGACCGCGAGGCCCGGACAAGCCGCTTTTCGAGTTCACCGGCGTCGACGTCGCGGAGCTCAGCCTCGCGCGGCAGCCGGATCCGGAAGAACACCCTTGAGAGTGCGGACTCCGTGATCCGGGCCTCGTAGTCGATGCTCTCGGCTTCGAAGGTCTCGCGTAGTTCCTGTTCAATTCGTTGCCGGACGTTAGTGGTGTAGCGGTCACGGGGCAGGTAGACCAGTGCCGACATGAACCGCCCGTAGATGTCCGGGCGCAGGAAGAGCTTCGTGCGGCGCCGCTCCTGCAGACGCTGGATGCCCAAAGCCGTCGCTGCCAGGTCCTCGGTCTCGATCTGGAAGAGTTCGTCACGGGGGTAGGTCTCGAGAATACCGACGAGGTCCTTGCCGGAGTGGGAGTCCTGCGGGAACCCGGCCGAGCGGAGCACGGCGTCGACCTTTTCCCGGACGATGGGGATGTTCCTTACGGAACCGGTGTACGCGCTCGTGGCGAACAGGCCGATGAAGCGGCGCTCACCGTTCACGTTGCCCGCAACATCGAAGCTCTTGACACCGATGTAGTCCAGGTACGCGGGGCGGTGCACGGTGGACCGCGAGTTGGCCTTAGTGATCACCAAGGCACGCTTCTCGCGCGCCTTCCGGCGTCCGGCGTCGGTAAGGTGCTGGATTTGGTGCGGGTGGTCCCCCGCCCTCAAGAGCCCCAGACCGCTCTCTTCGCGCAACTCAAGGACGTCCTCGCCGTTCTCGGTGATGAGGTCGTATTCCCTGTAACCCAGGAACGTGAAGTTGCCGTTGTCCAACCAGCGCAGGAGGTCCTGCGCTTGCCTGAGCTCCGCGATGTCTTCCGGGTGGGCCACCTTGTCCAGGGACGATGCCAGCTCAAGCGCCTTCGTGCGCATTTTGGGCCAGTCTTCGACGGCGGCGCGGACGTCGTTCAGGACGCGGTGGATTCCGTCCACGAGCTCCTTCTGGAAGTCGTCGGCCACCCTGTCAACCTCGACGGCGATCCACGACTCCATGTGGGAGACGTTGTCACCTTGCGAGATCAGATGGGCGATATCCGGCATCGCCGCGGTGTCACCGCTTGAGATGCCGATGTTCGACGGCACCCGGGCAATGTCGGACAGATCGCCGGTGACGCGATCACGGGAAACCACGAAGAGTGGGTGCATGACGAGCCGGATAGCGCAGTTCTGGCGAACCAGTTCGGCGTTCACCGAGTCCACCAGGAACGGCATGTCATCCGTGACGATGTACAGGATGCTGCGGTCACCCTCGTTGGCAATCCTGACATTGGCAGTGCCCGGCTTGCGGCTCTGCCCCGCTTCGCGGTGTGCGGCTGCCCTGGAGGTCAATTGCTCGGCAGCGTATCCGCGGGCGTCCTCCTCTGCGAGATGCTCGTAGTAGTCCCCGAAGAACCCTTCCCGGACTACTGCAGGTTTAGAACGATCCTCCACGCTGGATCCTGACGACATCGACAAACGCCTCCATCACATCTCAATTGCTGCGTCCTTGCAGCCCACATGGCGAGCCTAACGCTTTAGACGACGCCTTGCTCTGGAATAAATGACAGAGGATTTGCCATTTTGCTGGACGGGTGCACAGACCATTTTTGCGATCGCGAGCCGCAACCCAGATTCGGGCGCAGCTTCGAAGAGGACAGCGCCGGACAACAAGGCAGCGTCGCAAGCTTCAGGATCGGACGGAAGGAATACCTCGATGCCATGACCGGGGCCGTAGCGCTCCCATGCCTCGCGGAGTTCGCGTTCGGGTGAGCGGCCAGCCGATGCTGCCCGGACCTTGTTCAATACCACGCGGGGAGCCGCATGCGGGACTGCCCGTTCAAGCTCAGCGAGGCCACGTACGAGTCGCGGAACCCCGACGGCATCGGCCGCGCCGACGGCGTAAACGGTATCCGCCAGTTCGATGCTGCGGAGGGTTGCCGCATTGCGCCGAGGGGCCATGGTGTCGAAGCTGAGTTCCTCGTCCGCTTCAAGGCAGAAACCTGCATCGACCACGACGACGTCCGCGATCGCCTTGGAGAGTTCAAGTACCGACGAAAGCGCGGCGGCCCGGAGCTCCGGCCACCGGTCCGGGCGGGTAATGCCGGTAAGAACCCTGAAACTCGTGGCTTTGGCGAAGACCGGCGCGGCGATCCGCTTGAGGGATTCAGCATCCAGCAATCCCTGGTCCGCCAGTCGACAAGATTGCGCCAGTCCGGCGGATTCGTCCAGCAAACCAAGCGATGCTGCGACACTGGCCCCGTAGTTGTCTGCATCGAGAAGGATCACTGATTTGCCTTCAGCCGCCAGTTCTGCGGCAATGTTGACTGCCACAAGAGTCCTGCCCGGCGCCCCGGTGGGCCCCCAGACTGCGATGATCCGGCCAGCCCCTACGGGGGCATGCTCCGGTTCTTCCGGCGCATCGGTGGGACGGAGTTCTGCGGCAGTGTCCGCAAACCCGGAATCCCGGGACTCCGAACGTCGCCGTCCATGTCCGGGCATCTCGCCTACTGCATCGGAGATTCTGGAAGCCAGCGTTGCCGAATCTACATCCAGCGACGCGGTCACGACGCCGATGCTCCACAGGCGGCCCGACTCCTCCGGGTCGTCGCTCAGTGCAACAACGGAGACTCCGACAGCGGCCAGCCGGTCGACCAGCGACGCCGTCAGTTCCTGAGCGCCTTCGGCGATGACCGCCGCGCGCGCGAGACCGCTTTGGCAAGCGGCCAGAAGCTCCGCGAGTTCGCCACACCGACGCACCACCGTCACCGGCCCGTGGAGCCGTTCGAGTCCCCCGACCAAATCCTCCCGGGACTGCCCGACTGTGACAACCGGGATACTCACTTGCCGGCACCGCCCGGGTTCCAAACCACGGCAATCTTCGCTTTGTTCGCCTGCGCTCCGAGAAGTTTCGGCATCTGCTCATCGGTCACCAGGACCAAAACCACTTTCTCCTTGGACGCTCCGAGGGTGGAGGCGCCCTCCGTGACTTGGGCGATCTCCGCGCCCGGCAACAATAGCTGCGGCGTGCCGAAACCGTTGCGCGCGTCGGGGGGTGCTACCCAGACGTCAACGCGGGATCCTGCCACAGCCTGCGAAGGCAGCGATTCCTGGATCGCGATGGCCACCGGTTTGCGGTCCAGGGAGTCGGCGGCCCCCAGGCTCTCCTGTGGGACGAGTTGGTTCTTGGCGATTCTCTGAACGGCGACTTTTCCTTCGGGAAGACCGTCAGCCAGAGTCACGTAACTGGACTCAACGTCGTCGAGCCGGACTTTGACGACCGCAAGATCGTCCTTGCTGACTCTCTGGCCCACGGCAATCGACTCGCGCGCCGCATAGACCTGAGTGGTACGGTCCGCGGTTCCAACGAGGGCGATGACTCCGGCCAGCGATGCCAAGACAAGGAGAATCCCGACTAATAGTCGCGGATCCCTCCATGACGGTTTCCTGAGCCGCGCTGCAGCGGCCGCGGTAGTTACACCCATCTTTGCTCCCCCGTTTGCATAGTTTGTCCGCGTCGACGTTCGGTGGCCTTTATTCTGACCGGAAGGGCGTCCCTTCCGAAAGCTAAATGCCCCAAATTACGTCAAGCTGTGGATAACCCCGGCAAGTGGGTCGAACAGTGGCAAAATGGATGCATGCCCCGATTCCTCACCCTCGCCGATGTCGCCGAACAGCTTCAGATCAACTCGCCGCAGGCATACGCTCTCGTGCGAAGCGGAGAGCTCAAGGCGATCCAAGTGGGTGGCAGGGGCCAGTGGCGCGTCGAAGAGAAGATGCTGGAGCAGTACATCGAGGAACGCTACGCCGAGGCGAGCAGGATCATCCAAGAGGCCAAATCCAAGTCCTCCTGATCTTTGCCCACTGCCCCAGGCTGCGCCCGCGGGGAGTTGGCCGGGCTAGAAGTCCTGGCCCCGCAATGAGCGCAGCGCGGCAAGGGCCTGGAACGGAATTGTCGCTACAGACACGACGTTTCGCGACCGGCGGACTTCGCCCGGCACCATGACGGCGAGATCAAAGTGGTCCTTGCCCACGCGATCAATGACGCCCCGCAGGGTCCGCTCCTCCCGCGCCGCCTCAAGCAGATGAACCGCCAGTTCTGCCCTGTCGCGGGCCAGCATTCGGAGAGCACTGGCCAAGCCAAGCCGCTGCGACGCCTTCGATTGACCTGGCCGCACCTGCCGGCCCAGGCCCTGATACGCCAATGCAGCCGTGACAGGCACCAGCCACTGGTGGCGACCTTCGTCAAGGACCAACGACTCGCTGCCGACATGGCTAAGCGTCCCGGACACCTGCGTGCCGGACCGGAGCGTCACATGGATCTTCTGGCCGATTGCTCCACGCAGCCTGTCGGAGACCTCGATTCCGGCCAGCTCCACCCGGGCTCGCTCTGAAATTTCGGATTCAAGTCCCAGCAATCGTTCAGAGGCCAGTTGTGCCTCCATGTCTTCAAACAGAGCATCCCAACGCATTGCGTCAGCGTAAGCGGGCACCCCTCGATGGTCAATCTTTCTCATCGACACCAGACTGCTAGACAAATAGCACTTTTTATGGTCAAAATAGGTCAATCTTTATCAAACAACATCAAATAGCATCAACTGGGTAAGGGGAACCCGTGGAACAGACGAACAGACCCGTTCGGAACGATGTTGCGATGGCGGCGACCATCCTTGTGCTCGCTCTTTTGCTCGCTGTCGCTGGGCTGGTCTTGGTCGACCGATGGCACTCCGCAGCAGGACGACTCCAGGAACCCACGTTTGAAGACCTCCTGGGATTCATCGCAACTGCCGCCGGTCTGGGGATCGGAGCCTGGTGGGTCGCGACGTTCATCCTGGCAATGGCGGCCGCGCTTCTCCGGCACTCGGGAAAGGACCGCTGCGCGAGTGCCACCGCTAAACTCAGCCCTGCCTTCATGCGCCGGCTGGCCGTTGCGATTCTGGGCCTGAATCTCGTGGGAATCCCGCTGGCGAATGCGTCACCGGCACAGCTTGAACCAGCGTGGAGCCCGGCAAACGGCGCAGCATCGTCGAGCGACATATCTGTCCATTGGACGCCCGCCTCGAGCCCTTCTCCCCATCTCCCAGTCATGCCCTCGCTTGAGTCAGGTTCGTCGGAGATCGACCCCCACTGGCAACCACGCGCGTTTGTCGCCGAGCCGGGGCTTCTGGGTACCGGGCCACAGCGCGCTCCGGAACAGCCTGCGTCGCCAAATCAAGGCGAAGTGGTGGTGAAGCGGGGAGATTCACTTTGGTCGATTTCCGCCCGGCAGCTAGGCCCTATGGCCAGCGACGTCGACGTCGCCCTCCACTGGCCGAAGTGGTATGCCGCAAACAGGCATGTGATCGGAAACGACCCGGGTTTCCTTGTCCCGGGTCAGGTCCTGCAACCACCGCCCAACTAGCACTCGAGCCGCCACCACCCGAACCACACCATCCGCCGCCAACCAGCGATTCGTCACCGAGGAAGCACATGAGCGCATCACCAGCCGTCCACAGCCTGCCCAATGCAGTCGTCAAGGCGACTTCATCGATTGCTTCCCGTTCAGCCGTGGCTTCGCCCCCGGCCAAATCCCGAACGGACGGGCCGTCAGGAAGGGGGCCGTCTTCTGCCCGCAAAGCGGCCCAGATCCGCAGCCTCGACGGCGAAATCCGCGCACTGGCCCGCAGCATCGCCCAAGCCGCGGTCGAAGTCCTTGCAGGCACCCGGCCGGCGCAACAGCTCTCACGGACCCTGGACCCCGGATGCCTCGGCGCGCTGCAACACCGGGCAGCACTGACGCGAGCCCATGCTGCCAACCACGGCGGGCAATCCCGCGTTCACCGAAGCCCGATGGTCCGCTCCGTGCGTGTCTGCGCTGTAAACGACGGAGTGTACGAGGCCAGCTTGGTTGTCTCGGAAGAACTCCGCTCCCGAGCGGTAGCCATGAGGCTTGAAGAGAGCAACGGCGCCTGGAAAGTCACCGCCCTCGAAATCGGCTGACGGCGGGGCTCAAGAGCAGCAAAACGGAGAGGGACCAGAACGGGTGTTCTGGTCCCTCTCCGTTTTCGCTGCAGGCATCCGTTCGTTGGACACGTCCGGGCGTTGCGGCCTCAGCTACATCCGTCCGGCAATCGCGATGTCAGCGGCGCTTCTTCTTGTTGGATCCGCGCTGCTTGTCATCGGCGGCAGCCTTGGCGGGGTTGCCTGAGCGACCCGAGGCCCGACCCTCAACGCGGGTCTGGCTCGCGCCGTCTTCACCAGGTGCCGTGTACTGAAGCTGAACAGGCTTTTCCGGGGCTTCGAGGCCGGCCGCGCGGATCTGTGGATCGTGATGTTCAACGTGACCGCCTTCAGGGCTCCCGTCCACCACCACCACGTCTTCGGCGGGCGTTACTTCCACTTCCAGGTTGTAGAGGAAGCCGACACTCTCTTCGCGGATGGCTTCCATCATGCTCTGGAACATCGTGAATCCTTCACGCTGGTACTCGACCAGGGGATCCCTTTGGGCCATGGCACGCAGGCCAATACCCTCTTTGAGGTAGTCCATCTCATAGAGGTGTTCCTGCCACTTGCGTCCAAGGACCGAGAGGACAACCCTGCGCTCAAGCTCGCGCATGTTCTCGGCGCCGATGGCTTCTTCCCGCTCTTTGTACACGAGCTGCGCGTCCGAAAGGATCTCGTTTTTGAGGAATTCAACGGACACGCGGGCCTTGCCGCCGGCTTCGTCGATGATGTCCTGGGCCGTGACGGTTACCGGGTACAGCGTCTTGAGGTTGGTCCACAGTTGGTGGAAGTCCCAATCATCGCCGGTTCCCTCGGCCGTCGCGGCATCGATCAGGGCGTTGATGGTGTCTTCCAGGAAGAACTGGACCTTTTCGTGCAGATCGTCGCCTTCCAGGATCCTGCGACGGTCGCCATAGATAGCTTCGCGCTGGCGGTTCAGGACGTCGTCGTACTTGAGGACGTTCTTGCGCTGCTCAGCGTTCCGGCCTTCAACCTGGCCCTGGGCCGAAGCGATAGCACGGGACACGAGCTTGGATTCGAGGGCAATGTCGTCCGGCACCGAGCTGTTCATGAGGCGCTCGGCGGCACCGGAGTTGAAGAGCCTCATGAGGTCATCGGTCAGCGAGAGGTAGAAGCGGGACTCGCCCGGGTCACCTTGGCGGCCCGAGCGGCCACGGAGCTGGTTGTCGATGCGACGGGATTCGTGGCGTTCCGTGCCCAGGACATACAGGCCGCCCAGTTCGAGCACTTCCTCATGCTCGTCCTTGACTGCCTGCTTGGCTGCTTCGAGTGCTTCCGGCCACGCGGCCTCGTACTCCTCGGAGTTTTCTTCAGGGTCCAGGCCCCGCTTCGCCAATTCGGCGATGGCCGTGAACTCGGCGTTTCCGCCCAGCATGATGTCAGTACCACGGCCGGCCATGTTGGTGGCGACCGTGACGGCGCCCTTGCGCCCTGCTTGCGCGACAATGGCGGCCTCGCGTGCGTGGTTCTTTGCGTTCAGGACCTCGTGCCGGATGCCTTCTTTGGCCAGCAGCTTGGCGAGGTATTCGCTCTTCTCCACGCTGGTGGTGCCGACGAGCACGGGTTGGCCTTTTTCGTGCCGTTCCGCAATGTCCTTCACCACGGCTTCGAACTTGACGATTTCGTTCTTGTAAACAAGGTCCGACTGGTCGAGGCGCTGCATGTCCCGGTTGGTGGGAATGGGCACCACGCCGAGCTTGTAGGTGCTCATGAACTCAGCTGCTTCGGTTTCAGCGGTACCGGTCATGCCCGAGAGCTTGGAGTACATGCGGAAGTAGTTCTGCAGGGTGACAGTGGCGAGAGTCTGGTTCTCAGCCTTGATCTCGACGTTTTCCTTGGCCTCGATCGCCTGGTGCATGCCTTCGTTGTAACGCCGTCCGGCAAGGATACGGCCGGTGTGTTCGTCAACAATGAGGACTTCGCCGTCGAGGATGACGTAGTCCTTGTCCCGCTTGAAGAGCTCTTTGGCTTTGATGGCGTTGTTCAAGAAGCCGATGAGCGGGGTATTGGCGGATTCGTACAGGTTCTGGATGCCGAGGTAGTCCTCGACCTTCTCGATACCGGCTTCGAGAACACCGACCGTCCGCTTCTTTTCGTCGACCTCGTAGTCGATTTCAGCCTGGAGACGCTGCACGACTTTGGCGAATTCGCTGTACCAGCGGTTGGTGTCGCCCTGGGCCGGACCGGAAATAATGAGCGGGGTACGGGCTTCATCGATGAGGATGGAGTCCACTTCGTCGACAATCGCGTAGTTGTGGCCGCGCTGCACGAGCTCGGATTTGTCCCACGCCATGTTGTCGCGCAAGTAATCGAAGCCGAATTCGTTGTTGGTGCCATAGGTGATATCTGCCGCGTACATCTGACGGCGCACTTCGGGATCCTGGTTCGAAAGGATGCAACCGCTGCTCAGGCCAAGGAAGCGATAGACACGGCCCATGAGTTCGGACTGGTATTCGGCGAGGTAGTCGTTGACTGTAACGACGTGCACGCCTTTGCCGGTCAGGGCATTCAGGAAGGCCGGAGCGGTGGCCACAAGGGTCTTTCCTTCACCGGTCTTCATTTCGGCGATATTGCCGAGGTGAAGAGCGGCCCCACCCATGAGCTGGACGTCGAAGTGGCGCATCCCCAAGGTGCGGGAGGAAGCTTCACGCACGGCTGCGAAAGCCTCCGGCAAGAGATCGTCCAGCTTCTCGCCGTCCTCGTGACGGGCGCGCAGCCTGTCCGTCTCCTCGCGCAATTCTGCGTCGGAGAAGGTCTTGAAGGAGTCTTCGAGGGCGTTGATGGAATCGGCGTAGGTCCGCAGTTGCCTCAGGGTTTTTTTGTCACCCGTGCGGAGAAGTTTTTCGATAAGTGATGCCACGTAAAGTTGCTCCCAGTCTCAAGCTGCCGAATTCTGGCGGTTTCAGTCTACGGGAGAGACCAACGCCACGCGGCCCCGTTTCCCTGAGAGCGGAGCGCCGGCGCCTGCGGGCCGCTGCCGGAGACCCCTGGACCTCAGCTGCGGGCCACTGCCGCAGTAAGTTCCGACGAGAGATCGCCCATCGGTGACACGACGACGTCGTCGAGCCCCAGCCACTCGGCCATAAGCCGCAGCTCTGCGGAAAGCTCGACGGCGGTGTCGGCCGGGGCGTCCGGCTCGGCGTGGGCGGCACGCACCAGAAGCTGCTTGGCCGAGCGGTCGGCCTTGAGATCCACGCGCGCGACCACGGCGTCGCGGAGGAGGAAAGGCAGCACGTAATAGCCGAACTTGCGCTTCTCCGCGGGCGTGTAGATTTCGATCCGGTAATGGAAGCCGAACAACTCCTCGAGCCTTCTACGCTCGAAGACCAGTGAATCAAACGGGCTGAGCAGCGCGCGGCCCGTGGCGGACCGGGGAAGCCGGGCGTCCACATGCCGGTACAAAGCCCGGTCCCATCCACGCACCGTGGCCGGCTCCAGGCGGCCGGCGGCAACGAGCCTGTCGATCGATGCCGCAGCGGCCTTCACTGGAGTCCGAAAGTAATCGGCGAAGCATCGGATTGTTCCGATGCCATGAGCCTGGGCTGCCGCGTCGATCAGCCGGTCCATGGCCGCGGTCGACTCGTCCGAGCCGCCATCCTGGAGTGCTCCTGAGCGAGCGATCACGGCAGGCAATCCCGGCGGCAGAACCCGCGAGGTCAGCGTGTACCGGCGCTCGAACTGCTCCGTCCGCGACGCGGCCGTCACTAGCCCCTCTTCAAACAAGTGCTCCAAAACCCTTTTGACCAGGTTCCAGTTCCAGCCCCAGTTATCGTGCTGCCGGTCCTCTTGGTGCCCCAGGTGCGCCGTCAATTGCGCGGCAGTCATGGGCCGCCCGGTTGCGAGGGCGTCGAGGATCCGGTTAGCCATGTCCTCCCGGATTCCGCGTTCCAAGTGGGCCGCGCCTACCCACGAACGGTTTTGCCACAGCAGCAGATCCTGGAAGTGTTCCGGGCGGATGAAGCTCGCCTCGTGCGCCCAGTACTCCATCATGCGCCGCGGACTTCGCCCGGCCATCGCATGAAGGATGCTTCGGTCGTAGTTGCCAAGCCTTGAGAAGAATGGAAGGTAATGACTGCGTGAGAGGACATTGACGGAGTCGATCTGCACCACCCGTAGGCGGGCAAAGGTACGGCCCACCGTCCGTGAAGTCACGGGGCCGGTGGGCCGTTCCTTGTCCAGTCCTTGGGCTGCCAATGCAATCCGCCGTGCCTGCAACAGGCTCAGCGAAGCGGCCATGCCAGTCCTTTCATAGGGATGACGAATGCGGCCTACGCTGTGGCGGCCTGGTCATTCGAACGGTAAGCGTGGATCTTTTCCTCCACGGGTTCGTCTCCTGGTTCGCATGTGGAGTCCAGAGTGATTACTCCATATGTCCAGCCACGGCGGCGGTAGACGACCGACGGCGTGTTGGTTTCCTTGTCCACGAACAGGTAGAAATTGTGGCCCACCAATTCCATGTTGTCCACCGCGTCATCAAGGGTGAGCGAAGCGGCGGGGAAAACCTTGCGACGAATCAGGACCGGGGAATCACCGGCCGGAATGTCGTTGTCGACGTCGTAGGGCGAGGTCTCCACCGGTGGCGTCGTTGGCTCCTGGTGGTTGCTGGCCTCTACGTAAATGGGTTCGCTCGCGCTGGCAGGCTCAAGCGTCGCAGTAGCCTCACGAACGGCTTTGGGGGTGTGGCGGCCGTGGTGGACCTTCTTGCGGTCCTTGGCCCTGCGGAGCCGCTCCAGCAGCTTGCTATAGGCGAGATCAAAAGCGGCAAACTTGTCAGCGGCGCTCGCTTCGGCCCGGATCACAGGGCCCCGGCCCAGAACTGTCACTTCCACCGTGAGCTGGCCCGGTGTCTGGCGCGGATTGGTTTCCTTTGAAACCTTCGCGTCAACCCTCTGGACCTTGTCCCCAAGCGATTCAATCTTTGATATCTTCTCGCCGGCATACTCGCGGAAGCGATCCGAAACGGTCAGATTACGGCCGCTGATCATGAACTCCATGGTGCCCTCCAAACAACTCAGGTGACACGATAAGGGCGCTTCTCGGGGCTGGTCTGACGGACAGTCGAGCCCCTTTCCGAGCCGCTATCGACAGGTACATCTGTTCTTGGTACCCATAACCGACGTTAGTTCATCGCCACTGGTAATTCATCCTTTCGTAACTTATTTTTTGTTTGAGTCGGTGCTGGCGGCGCGTCCGGCCCGTCCGCAGGAAGATCGCTACCGGCCGGCGGCCGGGTGGCTGCAAGGACCACCGCACCACACACCACGCCTCCGGCCGCCGCTACTGCCCGGGCGGCTTCGGCGAGGGTTGCACCCGTAGTGAGGACGTCGTCGACGATGACGCATGCTTTACCCTCCAAAGAACCTTTGCGGAACAGGCGGACGGTCATGGAGTCGCGGACACGGCGCGCACGCTCTCCGCGACCCAATCCCTTTTGCCCGTTTCCCGGACCCCGGTTTCCGGAGCCTCGGATTCCAAACCCGGGCGCCTTCTTCAACGCATCCGTCATGTGCAGACCAGGCAAGGCGTCCAGGCACCGCAGGCGGCCGAGCAAGAGATGGACCGGACTGAAGCCGCGGCGCCGGAAGGCCGCGTTGCTGCTGGGAACGGGCACGAGGCAGATGCCTGCCCTGTCTCCTACGGCAGACCGGATGGCCTTGCCCAGTGCAGGCGCGAGCACCGAGGCCAGCCGTCCCTGGCCTAGGTGCTTGAAAGAAAGCAGGGCCTGGGCCAGTTCGTCCCGGTAGTGTCCTCCCGCGACGACGGGCAATATCACGTCCCCTTGCACCGTGAGCAAGGCTGGCGCCTGTCCTTCGGCACGGAATGGACTGTTGCACAGCAGGCGTAGGCGCCGTGCACAGGTGCCGCACAGCGCCGAATCCTCGGAACCACAGCAGACACATTCCACCGGGGCCAGAACAGCCAGCAACTCGACGAAGGCTTCGCCAGTGCCCAGCGCGAGCCTCGCCAGTCGGGCAGGATGGACTCCCCGATGGCGCGCACCATCACCGGGGAGGACAGTGAAATCAGGGTCACGCACCGGGCGACGGCTCTCAGCACCCATGCTCCAAGCATCCAGCTCCTCGCCTACGGCCGACACTCCCGAAACGCGCCATGTGGAAAACCTCGCATCGCGGAGAGCGCGCTTCGCGAAGAAGGCTTAGCCCGGGAAAGAAGGGTCCACCGGGCCCTTGAGTTGCAATTCCCAGCCGTTGCCCACTCGTTGGAACACGCCTGCGCCCGACTGTCCGAAAATCTGCTCCGGCCCATTGCCCGCGCTGATAGTCGTCAGGTTCGGCCATGCAGGCAACAGCTGCGGCTGGCTCGATGTCAAGGACAACAGCTCGGGAACCACGTTCTCGGTTGACGAGGCTTTCATCACCGCGACTGTAGTGGAATTGACCCAAACCCCTTGATCAACAGGAGCGGAAGCGAACAAGGTTATCGGTGAAGTCAAATCCTTGGGGGTGCCGTCAGGATTGCGGACAATACCGGTCACCTGCACCGATGACTTGCCGTTCATCTCGGAAATCACCAGCGCGCGCGTCCCTTCACGGGATATCCGGAAGTCCCTCACCACCCGACCTGCCAACCACGGCGGCGTCATCGTCACCGTGGGGACGGGCTGGCCTTGAGGAACGTTGGATGGTTTGAACGCCGCGACCTCGGTGGCGCCGTTGGCTCCCGGACCTGCCGTCCAGACCCAGTCCTGCGGGCTGAAGGAGGGATGGCTCAGCGTGGTCCGGGTTGTCAGTTGACGGGCGGGTTGGCCCGGAATCATCGAATACAGGGTGGTTCCGGCACCGTTGAGGAAAGCCACGGCCTGGGACGTCGGGGACTCCGCGGGAGCGCTCGGGTTCAGTCCGGCTACAGGCTGCATGTCCGGGAGGGCCGAGACCCTGTTGTTCTCGTAGCGCACGAGTTCTTCGTTGCTGACGGCGATTTGGCGTGCAGGAGCATTCTTTTCAAGCACGGGCGGCAGGACCGAACCGTTGTCCTCCACCCGGACAAGATCCTGGTCAGCCCGCAACTGGACGTTCACCACGTCGGGCTGGCTTCGGAAGGTCAGGGTCAGTTGGTTTTGCATGCGCTGCCGGTCCTCGGCAGAAGCATCCACGAGCTCCTTCGCGGAAAGGTCCACTTGGGCGGCTCCCGACACTACCGGCACCGACTCCCGGGCCAGCTTCATGCCCGAAGGAAAGGCACTGACGACCGCACCTTGGAGGTAGGGCGCAGGACCGTCAAGCAAAGCGCTGGTCATCGCCTTGACAGTGTTCTTCTTGATGAACCACCGGACGTCCGGAACCGCATACGTGAACGAGGGGTCGTAGAAATAGATGGGCTGGGCCGCGTAGATGACTTTGAACGTCTCTTCCGGGATCGCGGTGCCGTCCGGGACGGCCGAGATCCGCCATTCGCCGTCAACCTGTTCCAGGGTCACCGGAATTGTCTCGGTGGTTCCTTCCGGGAACTGCGTCGCAACGCCGTCGGCGTCGACCGAGTAGGCGAGGTCCAGCTGGTACTTGAACTCGTTTTCCACACCGGTCTTGACGACGGTCGCCTTCCGGAAAACGAGCGTGCGTTTGTCGGACTTCCAGCTGACGGACAGCGCCTGCGTGAGGTACTGCCGGGCCACGGCGTAGTCGCCTTCGTAACCGCTGCCTGCGCCATAGAAGTCTTCGATGATGGACTCCGGGGTGGCGCCGGGGTGTGGCGGCGGCGGGAAGAAGACGGGAGCGTTCGGGTTCCCCGCGCTTTCGTCCTTGCTCTTTCCGACCGGACCGGACCGCGGGATCTGCGCGCAGGAACTCAGGACCACCATGAGGACGGCAAGAACGGCGATCACGGCCCGTAACAGGTACGGACGCCGGGACAGGTACGGGCGTTGGGAACTCACGGCGCCGTCCCCCCTTGGGTTTTGTCGGCGTCGTCGTTTCCTGCTGGAGGCAGTACAGCAGGCAGTACGGGAGGCAGTACAGCGGGCAGTACGGGAGGCAGCACGGGGGGCAGTGCAAGCGGGAGTGCCGGAGCGCCTTCAGGCCTTGGGTCCTCAGCAGAATCGCGCTCGAGTTGCGGCTCGCCCGCATCCAAAACGAGCATCTGGCGCTCAGGAGCGGCGCCCGGTAGATGGATGTCGGCAGGTTCAAGCTGCAAAGGTGACTTCACGATTGTGCCTCCCTTCTTGAGAGGCAGTGTCAGCCGGAAGTTGGAACCGGATCCCTTGCGCCCCCAAGCCTGCAACCAACCGTTGTGGAGCTTGGTGTCCTCCGCGGCGATGGAAAGTCCCAGTCCGCTGCCGCCCGTGGTCCGAGCACGGGCGGGATCGGCGCGCCAGAAACGATCAAAGACCCGCGCGGTTTCTGCCGCGGTCATCCCTATGCCGAAGTCACGCACCGAGATGGCGACTGCATCCTGGTTGGCGGCAACGGAAACGTGGACAGGTTTCCCCTCGCCGTGTTCGACGGCGTTGAGCAGCAGGTTCCGCAGGATGCGGTCGATCCTGCGGGCATCCATCTCTACGATGATGCGCTTGTGGCGTGACGCAAGGCGCACTTCGGAGCCATACTCCGCGGCAACGGGCGAGGCGCCGTCGATGACATGCGAAACCACCTGGAAGATGTCCGTCGGTTCGGAGTCCAACACCGCGGCCCCGGCGTCGAAGCGGGAAATCTCCAGCAGGTCCGAAAGCAACGACTGGAAACGTTCGACCTGGTTGTAAAGCAGTTCGGCGGAACGCTTGTTGATGGGGTCGAAGTCATCGCGGGCATCGAACAACACTTCGGCTGCCATCCGAACGGTCGTGAGCGGTGTCCGCAGTTCATGGGACACATCGGAGACGAACCGCTGCTGCATCTGGGACAACGTGGCGAGCTGGGTAATCTGTTCCTGCAGGCTCGCGGCCATGTGGTTGAAGGAGGCGCCCAGCCTGGCCACCTCGTCTTCGCCCTTGACCACCATCCGCTCCTGCAACTGGCCCGCGGCCAGCTTTTCGGAGACGACGGCGGCGTGGCTCACCGGACTCACGACGTTCCTGGTCACATACCAGGCGATACCGCCGATCATCAGGATGAGCGCGGCACCGCCCGCCCACAGCACGTTCTGGATTTCGTCCAGGGTTTGTTGGGCGGTATCCAGGTCATAGAGGAGATAGAGCTCGTAGACCGTGCCGTTGAACGTGACCTTGTTTCCGACGGCGATGCCGGGGTGGTCCTGGTTGCCGACGGGGAACTCAGTGGAAGCCCAGTATTGGTCCTTGCCGGATTCCTGCACCGACTTGCGGAGTGCCGGAGGAATGACGCGGACCGTCAACTGATCCGAGGCCCGCGATTCCACCCAGCGGTTGCGTGGCTTGGTTTGTTCGGGCATCGCTTCGAACACGTATCGCCGCTGGATGACCGAGCCGTTGCCCTCCACCGCTTTGAGCGTGTCGTAGACGAGGGTGATGACGCTTGACTGGTCGTTGGCCTGTGAACCGTCGAAGGTGTCCTGGACTTGCTTGACGTAGTAGCGGCTCTCGGATTCGGCTTGCTTCAAACGTTCCTGGAACAGGTTGTTCGCTATTTGGTTCGAGAGGTACGCGCCGACCACCGCAAATGACACCATCGACAGCACAATCGTCACCGCGACGGTCCTGAATTCGAGCGAGCGGCGCCAACGACGCAGCAGTGCGCGCCACAAGTACCGGATTCCCGGCCGGATGTGGCGAAGTCCGGTCACCACAAGGCGGGAGACACGCAGTGCCAGGATCAGGGCGCGGCGGGTCCAGATGCGGGCACGCTCCAGGATCCACGGGAGGTTCAGTGCCCGGGCGTCCGTATGTTCCGGGACAGGATGTCCTGAAACGGGATGTTTGACCTTGGCCGCCGGGGCCTCTTGGTCAGTGCCGGGCTCGCCGGTGGAAGACTCAGGCGCCTGCTTTATATCCGACACCACGAACCGTCAATACAACTTCAGGAGCTTCCGGGTCACGCTCGATCTTGGACCGCAGGCGCTGGACATGGACGTTGACCAGCCTGGTGTCGGCAGCGTGGCGGTAGCCCCAGACCTGCTCAAGGAGCAGTTCGCGGGTGAAGACCTGCCAGGGCTTTCGCGCCAGCGCGACCAAGAGATCGAATTCCAGGGGCGTCAATGAAATCCGCTCTCCGCCACGGGTCACCAAGTGGCCCGCCACGTCGATGGTGACGTCGGCGATCCGCAGGGTCTCGGGCGCCTTCTGGTCTCCCGGGCGCAGCCGGGCACGGACCCGCGCAACGAGCTCGGCCGGCTTGAAAGGCTTAGGCACGTAGTCGTCAGCACCGGATTCAAGGCCGCGTACGACGTCGGAGGTATCGGATTTGGCGGTGAGCATGACGATGGGGACGTCCGACTCCCCGCGGATCTGGCGGCACACTTCGATACCGTCCGATCCGGGCAGCATCACGTCAAGTAGTACCAGATCTGGCTTTGAGGACCGGAAGACCTCCAGCGCTTGCCCGCCGTCCGCGCAAAAAACCGGGTCGAAGCCGTCGTTCCGCAGCACGATGCCGATCATTTCGGCCAGCGCTTCGTCGTCGTCTACCACCAGGATGCGTGCCTTCATAGTTATATATTCCCTTATCCCCAAGCCTTTGTCCCGTTGAGCCCAATCACGGCATGGCGCGCCGCAGCCGGCAAGCAAATGGGCTATGAGGCACGACGGCGGAACTATAGGCTGGTGCGAACGGCTCCTTTCGGGGTCCGTGCATTGCCGCGGACGCATCTTTTGGGGAGGAAAACGTGTCACAACCCGATCCGGGTTACCGGCCTGAACAAGGACCGCGGCCGCCGTGGGGCGCCCAACCACAATGGGGCGCACCGCAACCCGGCGCCCAACCACAATGGGGCAGTCAGCCGCAATGGGGCGCGCCACAGTATCCGGGGCAAGCGTGGGGCGCGCCGATCGATCCGCGTTGGCCGGGCGGCGGTCCGCCGCCCTATGGCCAGCCCCGCTATGTGGCTCCCCCGAAACCCGGAATCGTGCCCCTCCGGCCGCTCTTCTTCGGTGAGATCATGGACGGCGCCTTCCAGACCATCCGCCGGAACGCCAAAACCATGTTCGGCTCCGCCCTTATTGTCCGGGCGGTCACCGGTGCACTAAGCACGGTGGCCGCGCTGGGCATGCTCGGGATGGTTCGACCTCCCGTAGGAGGATTTACGAGCCAAGACGAGGCGATGCGCTATCTTGGCCCGATCATGAGCGCCTCTGCCGGGATTCTGGGAATTTCCTTGCTCACCATGGTGCTCGAAGCCATCCTTCAGGGCGTCATGGTCATCCCCGTCGCCCGGTCGGCGCTGAACCGGCCCACCGGGTTCAAGCAAATGTGGTCCCTGGCCCGCTCGCGTATCTGGCCCCTGGTAGGCCTCGCCTCCCTCTTGCTTGCCGGATCGTTGGTGTTCTTCGTGGTCCTGTTCGTGCTGGCCGCCCTCATTCTGACCGGATTGGGACCGGCCGGGGCTCTTTTGCTTCTTCCGTTGGGATTCGGTGCCTTGGTCGTATTCATCTGGATATACACCAAGCTGTTGGTAGCCCCCGCCGCGATCACTGTAGAAGAACTCGGCGTCTTCGCCGGTCTCGGGCGCTCGTGGGCGCTTACCACCGGGAACTGGTGGCGGATCTTCGGAATCACGCTACTGGTGGCCTTCATGGTGGGTATCATCGGGTCGGTCATCCAGATTCCCCTGAGCATGGCGTCCGGTGGAGTAACCTCTGTATTCGCACCCCATGCCGGCGCCTCGCAGGTGACCACCACGACGATTGTCCTGCTTGTGGTTTCGCAGGTCGTAGCGGTCCTCATAAGTGCAGTCGGCTTCGCTTTCCAGACCTCCGTGGCAGCCTTGATCTACATGGACCTGAGGATGCGGCGGGACGGCCTGGACGTGGAGCTCCTCCGACTTCTGGAGTCTGGAGAAGATCCCGACGGCGTTCCGGGCCGGCGCCGGGCACCTCAAGCCGGTCCGCGTCCATGGCCGTCAAACCCCGCTCAGGGTTTCCCCACAGGATGATTGCGGCATCCGCGCCCTTCGCGCTTCCTTTCGCCGCCTCCGAGCCTCCCGTTGATCCGGACCGCGGAGAAGCCCAACGGTGGGCGGTTGAGGAACTGTCCAAACCGCAGTACGCATCTGCCAAACCCAATTGGATCGATCAGATGTGGAACCAGTTCATCGACTGGCTCCGATCTTTGAATGGCAATTCCATCAGCGGGCCAAATATCGGCATGCCGTTGATCGCCGCCTTGGCCGTAGTCCTCATCGTGGTTGCCGTGATTGTGGTCAGGCCGAGGCTCAACGCCCGAAAGAAGACGTCAGCAGAGGTTTTCGACGGCGAGGCAACAGTTGATGCCGATGCCTTCCGCGCCCGGGCATCTGCTGCGGCAAGCCGCGAGGACTGGCAAACGGCCGTCGTCGAACAGTTCCGCGCTGTGGTTCGCTCTGCGGAGGACCGGGCAGTCATCGATATCCAGGTTGGCCGGACAGCGGACGAGGCGGCTGCTCAATTGGGGCGCGCGTTCGGGCCAGCCAGTTCGCGCCTTGAGGAAGCGGCGCGGATTTTCGATGGCGTGAAATACGGGAAGGCCGCCGCCACCGCTTCCGACCATGCTGCCGTGCTGGCATTGGACACCGGGTTATCGGCCATGAAACCTGATTTCGCCGGGCACTCCGCCAACGGTTTGGCGGTGCCGCGGTGACAGCGGACACTCAAACTGTTCGATGGTCCGCGCAGTTGCTGGGCTGGTTGCACCGCCATATGGCCTGGATCATCATCGGGGCCATCGTGGTGGTACTCGGCTCTGTCACCGTGGTCCAGTCCCCCACGAACACGGACACGGCACCCCTCTCTGCCCGCAATGCCGCTCCGGATGGCGGCATGGCCGCGGCCGAAATCCTCCGGCGGCACGGAGTCGCGGTCACGGAGTCCGATTCGTTCGCGACGACAACCTCGTTGCTGGCCGGGAAACCACGCGCCACCGTCTTGTTGTATGACCGCAATGGCTATCTCGATTCCGCCCAGTTGCACAGCCTGCAGCAATCGGCCACACGCGTGGTGGTCGTGGCTCCCGGCCTCCGAACCCTGACCGGGCTGGGCCGCGAGATCCATAACGCCGGAGTGGTTCCCAACGGGACGTCGACGTTGGAAGCGGGGTGCGGGCAAGCGGATCCACTTGTTGCGGGGCGTGTCTCCAGCAAGGGCGCATTCCTTTACACCGGAGCCGAGGTGACGTGCTACCGGCCTAGCAGCAACGACGGCGGCATGTACGCTGCCAGTGCGGACGGTCGGCTGGTGGTTCTCGGCAGCACAGCCCTGCTCAGCAACGATCTCCTGCAGGTGGAGGGCAACGCCGCATTGGCCCTCCGGACCCTCGGTCCAACATCGGATCTCGTCTGGTATCTCCCGGGCCTCGGTGACGTACCGAATGATGGCACACCGCCCACGCTGGATGAATTGGCGCCACCGTGGGTTGGTTTCCTGGGTTTGTGGTTGGCGGTGGTCGCGTTGCTCGCTGTGCTGTGGCGGGGCAGGCGGCTTGGGCCACTCGTGTTCGAGCCGCTGCCCGTAGTGGTCAAGGCTGTAGAGACCGCCGAAGGCCGCGCCCGTCTCTACCAGGATTCCCGCGCTGTCGGCCAGGCGGCCGACAATCTCCGGGCCGGCACTTTGACCAGGCTTGCCAAGCATTTCCGGCTCGGCCCCGAGGCCGGCAAAGATGCCATCCTCGATGCCGTGTCCCGAAAGATGAAACGGCCGGCACAGGAACTGCGGACGCTACTGCTGGACCACCGGCCGCGCACCGAACCGGAACTTGTCCAATGGGCACAAAGCATCGAAAAACTCGAGCAGGAGGCAACGGCCGCATGAGCAATCCAGCACAGAGCAATCAGGCAATGAGCAATCAAGCAGACAGCTACACCGACGGCAGCTATGGCTACTCGGGGGGCCCGGCGTCGCAGGGGCAGCCAGCCCAGGCAGCTACGCGGTCCGACCCTGCCCGCAAAGCCTTGTTGGACGTCCGTCACGAAGTGGGCAAGGCCGTCGTCGGGCAGGATGCAACAGTGACCGGAATGCTCATCGCGCTGCTCTGCGGGGGCCATGTACTGCTTGAGGGTGTTCCGGGGGTCGCCAAAACGCTGCTGGTACGGGCCTTGTCCACTGCGTTGAGCCTGGATACGAAGCGCGTCCAGTTCACTCCGGACCTCATGCCGGGTGACGTCACCGGCTCCCTGGTCTACGACTCGCACACCTCGGAATTCACCTTCCGCGAAGGACCGGTATTCACCAACATCATGCTGGCGGACGAGATAAACCGAACGCCGCCCAAGACCCAGGCGTCGTTGCTGGAAGCCATGGAGGAGCGCCAAGTATCGGTGGACGGAGTCTCCCGGCCCTTGCCGTCGCCGTTCATTGTTGCCGCCACGCAGAACCCTGTCGAGTATGAAGGCACCTATCCCCTGCCCGAGGCACAGCTGGACCGCTTCCTGCTCAAGCTCTCCATGCCGCTGCCCGGACGTGCCGAAGAGATCGAAGTGGTCCGCAGGCATTCGGAAGGTTTTGATCCGCGGAATTTGCTGGCTGCGGGAGTCCGGGCAGTAGCGGGCGTCACCGAACTCCAGAATGCCCGCGACGCGGTGGCCGAAGTGACAGTGGCCCCCGAGATCCTCGGCTACATTGTCGATGTCGTGCGAGCGACGCGGGCGGCGCCGTCGTTCCAGCTGGGAGTCTCCCCGCGTGGCGCCACAGCGCTGCTCAACACCTCGCGTGCCTGGGCATGGTTGACCGGACGCAACTTCGTCACCCCCGACGATGTCAAAGCACTCTCCCTGCCGTGTTTGAGGCACCGTGTAGGTCTTCGACCCGAAGCCCAAATGGACGGCGTGAACGTCGATGATGTCCTTGGCAGCATCCTGGCCTCTGTTCCCGTGCCGCGCTGATTGGCCTCGCCTCATGACTTTCCACCTCTGGACCCTCCACTTCGGGCGGCATTGAATGGCGATCACGGGCCGCTTTGTGCTGCTGGTTTTCGCCGCATTGGCCCCGTTGCTGCTGTTTCCCGCGTGGGCGACAGTCCTTCTCACCAGCGCCGTGCTGCTGGCCCTGGTGTTGTGCGACCTCCTGCTGGCCGCATCCCCGGCCAAAATCGCCCTGAAGCGGAAGGATCCCGGGAATGTCACCCTGCACGCGGAAACGGAATCCGTTCTGACGCTGGAAAACGGCAACCGGCGGACCTTCCGCGGGATGGTGCGTGACGCCTGGCAGCCCTCCGCGGGGACCGTCGCCCCCGTCCAACGCATTGAGATACCGGCTGGTGAGCGGCGGCGGATGTCCGTGCAGCTGAGGCCCACTCGGCGCGGCGACCTGACGGCACCACACGTAACGCTGCGGTCCTTCGGCCCGTTTGGCCTGGCCGCCAGGCAACGCACCGTGGCCCTCCCCGGCCGTCTTCGCGTCCTGCCGCCGTTCCGTTCCAAACGGCATTTGCCGTCCAAGCTGCGCAAACTTCGGGAGCTCGACGGCAAAGCGGCCGTGCAGATCCGCGGTGCCGGCACGGAATTCGATTCCCTCCGCGACTACGTGCGGGGCGACGACGTGCGCTCCATCGACTGGCGGGCAACCGCCCGGCGCACCGCCGTCGTCGTCCGGACCTGGCGACCCGAACGGGACCGCCGCGTCGTGATCATGCTCGACACATCGCGCACGGCGGCAGCCCGAATCGACGACGAGCCCCGCCTGGACACCGGGATGGAAGCGGCTCTCCTGCTGGCAGTGTTGGCGGAGCGAGGCGGAGACCGCGTGGACTTCTTCGCCTTCGACAGGCGCGTCCGTGGGCGTGCCGATTCAGCGGCCAAAGGCAATCTCCTTGGCTCCTTGGTCCAGGCCATGGCTCCGCTTGAGGCGGAACTGATCGAGATGGACTGGGCCCAGGTCCCCGCGCAAATACGGGCCGTTTCCGCGCACCGTTCCCTCGTGGTCCTCTTGACCTCGCTCGACAGCGGTGCCCCCGAGGAAGGGCTGATTCCCTTGGTGGCGCAACTGGTGCGGCAGCACGTGGTGCTGCTCGGATCGGTCCGGGACCCTTTGCTGGGCCGAATGAAGGAAGAACGCACGACGGCGAGCCAGGTCTTCCGTGCCTCGGCCGCCGAACGTGCCCTGCTGGACCGTGAGGCCGTCAGCGCCCAATTGCGCCAGCTTGGCGCGGAGGTAGTCGACGCCGAGCCGTTGGAACTGCCGCCACTCCTGGCGGATGCGTACATTCGCCTGAAGGCAGCGGGCCGCTTGTAGCAGCCTGGCCAGGCGCCGAGTCCAGATATCAACAACCCCGAATCCGAGGAAAGCACATGAGCACACCCATTTACGAGTTGGCGCTGGGCAGCAAGTTCCGGCAGTTGCAGCCTGAACTCCAGGACTACTTCTCCCTTGCCCCAGGCTCCGGATCCTATGGAATCGGCGAGGGCGTCTTCGACGTGGTCGGTTGCCGGCAGAAATGGCTTCGCCCCCTCCTTGCCACGGTTGCAGGGGAAGAGGCTTTCTTCCCCGAGTACGGCGAGCGCATCCCGTTCCGCATCGAAAATCATGCGCACCTTGATCCGTTCGGACGGTCCAGCCTCACGGCCCGGCGTGAAATTTTCTTTCCCGGGCACACCCGGCTGTTCCATGACACCACTGTTGCGGAGGCCGCCAACGACGGCGATACCCGCCTGGTCGACTATTTGGGCCGGTACCGCAGGCTGGCCACGGCATTGGATTTGGATGTCACAGCGGAAGGGCGTCTTCGCGGCGTCTCGCGAGCCTCGCGTTTGTTCCTGGGTCCGCTGAGGCTCAGCTTGCCGGCTTTCCTTGATGCGAAGGCCTACGCGGAGCAGTGGTGGGATCCGGCAGAAGGCAAGCATCGGATCCAGGTGAAGGTGCTTCAGCCACACGTCGGCTTGGTCCTGGTCTACGCCGGTTCCTTCGACTATCGTTTGGCTCCTTCACTGCCCGCGACGGATGGTGCCGCGCCCGCGCGGACCGCCACTGCCGCCGTCGGGCTCCCCCGCTATGCCGAGCCCGACCGTTGGGAACGGCGCGTCTAGAAGACCCGCAGCAGGCTAGCCGAGCGCGAGCTGGTTCAGCCCGTCCGCAATCTGGGTCAAGCGGTTCAGAACGTCTTTGGCTCCCGACGGCGAGAATCCGGCCAGCCCGTCCGAGGGCGTGACACGCACGGCCGCCAGGCTCGACGCGGGTAGGCCGAGTTGGCGCCAAGGCCGCCAGACGGTGTCCACAAGCTCGGCGGTGCGTGGCAGGGTTGCCCGCGGATTCTCGATGGGCAAAGCGCCTGCCCACAGGCGTTTGCCGGCTTCCACCGCGGTGGCAACCTGTTCCCATTGGCGCGTGGTGAGCGCTTTGAGCGGCAGGGCGACGCCGTCGGCTCCGGCGGAGAGGATCTGCTGGATCGGGGCTTCGATTTCCGGAACGGAAACCACGGTCTCCGCCGCTCCTGCGGCCCGCAGCGCGTCGATCACCAACCGCCAGGCTCCCGTAACTTCCTCGCCCGGGATGGAGCGCAGGGTACGGTAGCCGCTCGCCGTGGGAATTGTGCCTGCCAACACGGAGGAGATGTCCGGTTCGTCAAGCTGGACCACTATCCCGGCGCCCGGCACCGCAGCACGGACGCGGGATATGTGCTCAGCGACGCCGGCGGCCAAGGACTCAGCAATGTCCCTCCGGGCACCATAGTCAAGGAGAGCACGTTCTCCGTTGTGCAAGTAGAGGCCCGCCGCTAGGCTCAGCGGTCCGCGCAACTGGATCTTCAGTTCCTCAGCGGAGGATTCTTCCGAGCCGGCAACGTCGGCCAGGACGTTGATGTCCGTCGCAAGGTCGGACCTCGCACGCCGGAGGTCCTTACCCGGGCGGTCTACCAGGCGCCAGCCGTGCGGCTGCACATCGATGGCCAACTCAACCAGAAGGGATGCCGTCCGGCCGAGGGCGTCCGAGCCGACTCCACGGTCCGGAAGCTCGGCCAGGAACGGCAGGTGCGGGCTGCCCAGCTCGCCGCGGATGATCCGGGCGGCCTCAGCAGGATCCGTTCCGGGCCAAGGGCCCAATGCCGTGGCGGTGACCTGGTTCTGCGCGGTTTCGGCGGCCACGTGTTCAGGCCTGCGCGATGGAAGCCTGGTGGCCTTCGGCGATTGCCTCGTGGTGCCGGATGACCTCACTGATGATGAAATTCAGGAACTTCTCGGCGAAGGCAGGATCGAGGTGCGCTTCTTCGGCGAGCCGGCGGAGCCGCTCAATCTGGGCGGACTCACGTCCGGGGTCCCCCGCGGGAAGCTTGTGGGTCGCCTTGAGGACGCCCACTTTCTGGGTGGCCTTGAACCGCTCCGCGAGAAGGAAGACGAGGGTGGCGTCGATGTTGTCGATGCTGGAGCGGATGGAGAGCAACTCGTCCATGACGGCCTGGTCCACGCGGCCGGCGAGGGAGCTGGCTGAAGGATCGAAGGAGTCGGCGTCGGGGAGGGCGTGGTTCTGCTCGGTCATTCCTCCAGTCTAGGGTGTGCCGGCCGGGCCTTGAGGGGCAGAATGGGCATGTCCGCCCCGATGATAAGGAGAGCACGCATGAAAATCGCAGTTCTTGGCACCGGAATGGTGGGGCATACCCTGGCCGGCAAGTTGGTGGCGCTAGGCCACGAAGTCATGATGGGCTCCCGGGAGGCCGGCAATCCCAAGGGGATGGCGTGGGCAGCACAGGCGGGTCCGGGAGCAAGCTCCGGTTCCTTCGCGCAGGCCGCCGCAATGGCCGAGGTCGTGGTCAACGCAACCCCCGGGATGGTGTCCCTCGCCGCGTTGAGTGAAGCCGGCGAGGCGAACCTGGCGGGCAAGGTCCTGGTTGATGTGTCCAACCCGCTGGACTTTTCCGCCGGCTTCCCGCCGTCGCTCTCCGTCTGCAATACCGACAGCATTGCCGAAACCATCCAGCGTTCCTTCCCCAAGGCCCGCGTGGTCAAGGCCCTCAACACGTTGGAGGCTCCGCTGATGGTTGATCCGCTCAGGCTCGCCGAGGGTGCCCATGACGTCTTCTTGGCAGGGAACGACGACGACGCGAAAGCCACCGTCGTCGCGCTCCTGCGGGAGTTCGGCTGGATCCCGGAACGCATCCACGATCTGGGCGGGCTCGACGTCGCCCGCGGTCTTGAAATGTGGATGCCGCTGTGGCTCAGGATCTTCATGCGCCAGCCAAAGGACAAACTCTTCAACATCAGCATCGTGTCCGAATAGCCGCCGCAGAACGGACATGCCCGCCCTTCGCGGAGAAGGGCGGGCATGTCCGTTCTTGCGGATCGTTGCTTGGATGGCGGGCTAGATGCCCAGCAGCGCGCGGTTCTCTTCCCGGCGTCGGGCCTGTTCGTCAGGATCCGGCACTGGCAGCGAGGCGATGAGCTTGCGGGTGTAGTCGTGCTGGGGATTGCCCATGATCTGGCTGCCGATCCCCTGCTCTACGAGCTTGCCCTTGTACAACACGCCCACCCAGTGGGAGAGAATGTCGACGACGGCGAGGTCGTGGCTGATGAACAGCGCGGCGAAACCGAACTCTTCCTGGATGTCCTTGAACAGTTCCAGGACCTTTGCCTGCACGGAAACGTCGAGGGCCGAGGTCGGCTCGTCGGCGATCAGGAGGCGCGGGTTGAGCGCGAGTGAACGCGCCAGCGAAGCGCGCTGGCGCTGCCCGCCGGAGAGCTCGTGCGGGAAGCGTTCCGCGTACGACGCCGGCAGCTGCACCGATTCGAGCAACTGCGCCACGCGCAGGCGTGCTTGAGCCGGGCTCGGGTGGGTATGGATGAGCAGCGGTTCTGCCACGCACTCACCGATGGTCAGGTGAGGATTGAACGAAGCGGCCGGGTCCTGGAAGACGAAGCCGATGTCCTTGCGCAACGGCTTGAAGGTGTGCTCCTTGAAGCCCAGCATTTCGTAACCAAGGACCTTGAGGCTGCCGCCGGTTGCCCTGTTCAGGCCTGCGATGGCGCGGCCGATGGTGGACTTGCCCGAACCGGACTCGCCCACCAGGCCGAAGACCTCGTTCTCGGAGACCGTGAAGCTGACGTTGTCCACGGCTTTGAACCCGGGTTTGCCGAGGCGCCCCGGATACTCGATGGTGAGGTTCTTGGCCTCAACCAGGACTTTACCGGTCTGGTGCAACCGTTGGGTGGCCCCTTCGGACGCTGAGTTGCGGCCGAGGTGCGGCACGGCGGCCAGCAGCTTCTTGGTGTAGTCCTGCTTCGGCTCGGCGAAAAGCACCCTGGCGGTGGCCTCTTCGACGACATCACCTTGGTACATGACCACGACGCGGTCTGCCAGGTCGGCCACGACACCCATATTGTGCGTAATGAGCACAATCGAGGTGCCGTACTTGTCCCGCAAGTCCCGGAGCAACTGAAGGATCTCGGCCTGGACAGTGACGTCCAGGGCCGTCGTCGGCTCGTCCGCCACGATCAAACCGGGGTTCAAGGCAAGCGCGGCCGCGATGACGACGCGTTGCTTCTGGCCACCGGAAAGCTGGTGGGGATAGTAGTTGACGCGGGTTTCCGGATCGGGGATGCCCACCTTCCGCAGGGCTTCGGTGGCCCGTTTCTTGGCCTCCTTGGCCGAGATGCGGTGTCCGTCCGAGGCGTGCGCCCGGATGCCTTCGGCGATCTGCCAGCCGACCGTGAACACCGGGTTCAGGGCCGTTGACGGTTCCTGGAAGACCATGGCCACGTCGCGGCCACGGATCTTGCGCAGTTTGGACGCACTGACACTGATGACGTTGTTGCCGTTGATCAGCACGGCCCCGGAGCTGATGGCCGTTTCAGGGAGGAGGCCGAGGATGGTCTTGGCCGTGACGGTCTTGCCGGAACCTGACTCCCCGACGATCGCCAGCACTTCGCCGGCTTTGACCTCGAGGCTGACGTCCTTGACCGCGTAGACGTCGCCGCTGTCGGTGGCAAAGGTGACTTTGAGCCGTTCGATGTCCAGGACGGGCTGCCCGGTTGGCAGCGGCTGGTCCGAAATGTTGCCGATGTTGGTGGTCATGCCTTACCTGCTTCTGGTTCAGGAGCGGTGGTGGCCCCTGTGTTCTTGCCGTCGGTTCCTGCTGCGGCCTTGGAGCGGGAGGCTTTGCCTCCGGCACGCTTGCGACCACGGAGGCGGGGATCGTTGAGATCGTTGATGCTTTCGCCGACCAAGGTCAGCCCCAGCACTGTGAGGACGATCGCGATACCGGGGAAGACGCCGGTCCACCAGATTCCGGAGGAAGCGTCCGCCATGGCCTTGTTGAGGTCGAAGCCCCACTCCGCGGCTGAGGACGGTTCGATGCCGAAGCCCAGGAAGCCGAGGCCGGCCAAGGTCAGGATCGCTTCGGAGGCGTTCAGGGTGAACATCAATGGAAGCGTCCTGGTGGCGTTCTTGAAGATGTGCCGGGTGATGATCCGGAGGCTGGACGCGCCCAGGACCATGGCCGATTCCACGAACGGCTCGGCCTTGAGCCTGATGGTTTCGGCCCGGATCACGCGGAAGTACTGCGGAACGAACACCACAGTGATCGAGAAGGAGCAAGCGAGGATGCCGCCCCAGAAACTCGACTGGCCACGGCTGATGACGATCGACATGACGATCGCCAGGAGCAGGGAAGGAAAGGCATAAATGGCATCGGCGATGACTACCAGCACCCGGTCCAGCCAGCCACCGAAGTAACCACTGAGGAGGCCCAGCGCCACGCCGAGGAAGATGGACATCACCACGGCGACGACGATCACGGTCACCGCGGTCTGTGAACCCCACAGGACGCGGGAGAGGACGTCATAGCCGCCGACTGTGGTGCCGAGCAGGTGCTTGCCGCCGGGAGCCTCCTGGGTGGGGAACGAGCCTGTTGCGTCGCTCAGCTGGGAATAGCCGTACGGTGCGATGAACGGCGCAAGCACGGTCGAGAGAAGGAAGAGCCCGGTCAGCACAAGCCCGGTGATGAGCATGCCCCGCTGGAGGCCGACGCTCTTTTTGACGTGGGAAATGACAGGAAGTCCGGACAGGAAGGACTTCTTCCGTCCTGAAATTGTTGCGGTGCTCATGTCAGTACCTCACTCGCGGGTCGATCAGCGCGGCGACGACGTCCACGACGAAGTTGGTAAATGCGACGATGACGGCCAGCAGCACCACGATGCCCTGGACCGCCACGAAGTCCCTGGCGTTCAGGTATTGGACCAGCTGGTAGCCAAGGCCCTTCCATTCGAAGGTGGTCTCGGTGAGTACGGCTCCGCCGAGCATCAGGGCGATCTGCAAGCCCATGACGGTGATGATGGGGATAAGCGCCGGCTTGTAGGCGTGCTTCGTCACGAGCCGGAACTCGCTGACGCCGCGGGAACGGCCGGCCTCGACGTAGTCCTTGCCCAGCGTCCCGATGACGTTGGTCCGGACGAGTCGCAGGAAGACGCCGGCGGTCAGGAGACCCAGGGCGATAGCCGGCAGAACGGCGTGGGACACGACATCGCCGAGTGCGGTGAGATTGCCGCTGCGCAGGGCGTCGAGCCAGTAAATGCCGGTGGGGGCGGCAAGTTGGCCCATGGTCAGCTCAGTGCGGGTGGATACGCGACCGGCCACTGGGAGCCATCCGAGCCAAACGGAGAACGTCAGCTTCAGCAGGAGTCCGGAGAAGAAGACCGGAGTGGCGTAGCACAGGATGGCAAAGCAGCGAAGGAAAGCGTCAGACGCCTTGTCGCGCCGTTGCGCGGCGATCATGCCTAGCGGGATGCCGACCGCGAGCGCCACGATCAGCGCGTTGATCGAGAGCTCAAGGGTGGCCGCACCGAAGGTCGACAGCATTTCGACGACGGGCCGCCGGTCCGTGATGGTGGTGCCGAAGTTACCGGTGATCAACTGGCCCAGGTATTCGAAGTACTGGATGATGATCGGCCGGTCGTAACCGGCGTCGTGGATTCGCTGCGCCAGGACATCCGGGGGAAGCCGGCCGCCCTGGGCTGCGGTGATGGGGTCTCCGATGACCCGCATGAGGAAGAAAACCAGAGTGACGAGGATGAAGATCGTGGGAATGATCAGGAAGAACCTGACCACGATGTACCTGCCGAGACCCCCGCCCGCTGATTTACTCTTGGGAGCGACCGCGTCCGGTTCGACGTCGGGCACCTCTATAAGTGTTGTCATTGCTACCTAAAGTTCATTGCCCGCGGATCGCGCGGGGTTTTGCTCAAAATGTGAGGCAATCAGCAATAAGGGGAGGCAAAGCACCTGTTGGCACCCGCCTCCCCCTACCGGCTGCTTACTTTGAAATAGTTCCCAGTCGGAACTTGAAGGAAGCGTCAAGCGTCTTGTCGACGCCGTTCACGCCCTTCGCCGAGATGGCAACCTGGGCACCCTGGAGCAGCGGCAAAGTGGAAATGTCCTTTGCCAGGGCGTTCTGGGCGTCCTTGATGGTGGATTCGCGAGCCGACTTGTCCGTAGTGGTCAGCTGCTTGTTGATCAGGTCGGTCACGGCCTGGTCGTTGAAGTGGTTCTTCAGGAAGCCACCGTTCGGGAAGAACGGGGTCAGGTAGTTGTCGGGGTCGCTGAAGTCAGGGAACCAGCCGAACTGGAACAGCGGGTACTCGTCGGCGCGGCTGGCCTTGCTGTAGGTCACCCATTCGGTGGACTGCAGGTTCACCTTGAAGAGGCCCGACTTCTCAAGCTGGTCCTTGATCATGGCGTACTCGTCGCCCGAGGACTTGCCGTAGTGGTCCGGGTTGTACTGGAGGTTCAGCGTGACGACGTCCTTGACACCGGCATCGGAAAGAACCTTCTTGGCTTTGTCCAGGCTCGGCTTTCCGTTGTCGCCGTAGGCATCCTTGAACGACTCGTTGGCGCCCAGGAAGCCGCTGGGGACATTGGAGTACAGCGGCAGGTAAGTGCCCTTGTAGACCTGGTCCGCGATTGCCTGGCGGTCAACGAGGTTGGCGATGGCCTGGCGCACGGCAAGTGCCTTGGCCGGGTCGGCTCCGGCTGCCTTGGCGCCGAACGGCATGGTGTTGAAGTTGAACGTGATGTAGCGGATCTCGCCGCCGGGACCAACGTTGACCTTGACCTTGGAGTCCTTCTTGAGGTCGTCGACGTCGGTGGCGCTGAGGCTTCGGTTCGCAACGTCGATGTTGCCCTGCTGGATGTCCAGCTTCATGTTGGTCGGCTCGGCGTAGTACTTGATCGTGGCGGCGTCGTTGGCCGGCTTGCCCAGGACACCCTGGTAGTCAGGGTAGGCCTTGAGGCTGATGAGCTCGTTCTTCTTGTAGCTGTCGATCGTGTACTGGCCATAGAACGCCTTGGCCTTGATGATGTCGTCATCTGAAAGAAGTTTGTCGGCCGGGAAGACCTGGTGGTCCACAATCGGCGCGGCCGGGCTGCTGAGGATCTGCGGGAACGTCTGGTCGTTCGCGAGCTTCAGCTTGAAAACGGCGGTGTTGGCGTCCGGGGTGGTGACGCTGTCCAGGTTTTCGAGCAGGCTTGCGGGACCAGCGGGGTCGTTGATCTTGAGCTGCCGGTCAAACGAAAACTTGACGTCGGTGGAGTCCAGCGTGTGGCCGTTGGCCCACTTGAGTCCGGGCTTCAGCTTGACGGTGTACTCGGTGGGCGACGTGAACGACGCCGACGCTGCCAGGTCCGGAACCGGGTCGGCGCTTCCTGGCTTCGAGTTGAGGAGGAAGGAATAGACCTGGTTCATCACCATGAAGGAACCGTTGTCGTACGAGCCTGCGGGATCGAGTGCGGTCACCTTATCGGTGGTGCCATAAGCGATCGGACCGCTGGCAGCTGAGGAAGCTGAACCGCCGCCGCCCGCCGGGCCCGTGCAGGCCGTCAAAGCGAATACGGAGATGCCCGCGAACGCGATAGCGCTTCGCAAGGCTTTTTTGTTCAATGCCATCAGTGAACTTTCTGTTCGATGGATACGGCGAACCGCCGTCGGTAATTTCTTAGGAGCGCATACTCCTGACTCCACGATTCAATCAGAAGCTTTTTTGGTGAAACGTTTGATTTTGTGAGTTGAGACACAAAATTTACTTTTCTTTTGGCGCGAAGTCGGCTAGGCGGACCGCCACATGCGCTCCTGATGTTGGAATGATCCGTGGTTAGCGCTCACAATATTGTCGGCGCCTTTCCCACTGCAGTGCGTTACGAGGTCTAGAGCTCCGCGCGCTGAAGGGACCGGGCGGCGTCGATGGTTGCCTGGCCCAGGACGCGGGTGCCTTGGTACAGCACGATGGTCTGCCCGGGGGCCACCCCTCGGAGGGGATCGACGAGAGTCACCACGAGGCCTTCGCGCTCTACCCCGGCGTCGTCGACGTGCCGCTCGACAGATGCCTTGGCGGGAACGGGATCTCCATGGGCGCGGACCTGGGCATAGCAGTCGAACTCGGCTCCGGTAGCCACCTCGGCGATGGGCAGGCCGGCCCAGGACACCTTGATTCCACGGATCTCATCGATGGCCAGTAGCGCTTCGGGCCCGACGACCACCTTGTTTTCCTTGGGCCGGATTTCCAGCACGAAGCGCGGCTTGCCGTCGGCGGCAGGGGTGCCCAGCTTGAGCCCACGGCGCTGGCCTACGGTGAATGCGTTTGCTCCCGGGTGCTCCCCTACCTTGGTTCCCGCTTCGTCCACGATGTCGCCCGTGGTCATGTCGATCTTCTCGGCGAGCCAGCCGGCGGTATCGCCGTCCGGAATGAAGCAGATGTCATGGCTGTCCGGCTTGTTCGCGACGGACAGGCCGCGGCGCTCCGCCTCTGCGCGGACCTCGGCCTTGGAGGGAGTCTCTGCCAGCGGGAACATGGAGTGCTTGAGCTGTTCGTGGGTCAGGACACCGAGTACGTAGCTTTGGTCCTTGGCCCAATCGGCGGCACGGTGGAGTTCGGGATTGCCGTCGGCGTCCTGGATGACCTTGGCGTAGTGTCCAGTGCAGACCGCGTCGAAGCCCAGGGCGATGGCCTTCTCCAGCAAGGCGGCGAACTTGATCCGCTCGTTGCAGCGCATGCAGGGATTAGGAGTTCGGCCCGCGGCGTATTCATCGATGAAGTCCTGGACAACGTCTTCCTTGAAGCGCTCCGAGAAATCCCAAACATAATAAGGAATCCCCAGTACGTCACAGGCGCGCCAGGCGTCGCGGGAGTCTTCAATGGTGCAGCAGCCGCGGCTGCCCGTGCGCAGTGTTCCGGGCATGCGGGACAGCGCCAAGTGGACGCCGACGACGTCGTGCCCCGCCTCGACGGCGCGGGCGGCGGCAACGGCGGAGTCGACTCCGCCGCTCATGGCTGCAAGAACTCGCATGCTGGCTTTCTGTTGATGTGTGGGGAGAAGAATTGCGCTAAAGAGAGCAAGCGCCCAACTATTCTAGCGCCCGCGGGAATCCGCCCCAAAAATGCCTTGACCACCGTCGCGGACGATTCTAAAGTCAAAACTAGCAGTTTTAGATGAGGCTGTTTGCGCGTTCACGCGCACCCGGACTGCCCACGCTAACCGCCCACGCCCCGCGAATCGAGTCACCATGGACACTGAACACATCGTTATTGCAGGCGGCGGGTTGGCCGGCGCCACGGCGGCCAAGACCCTCCGATCCGAAGGCTTCGAGGGCCGCATCACCGTGGCCTGCGCCGAGAATGAACAGCCCTACTTGCGGCCTCCCCTCTCCAAGGAGTTCCTCCTGGGCAAAGCCGGCGAGGATGCCGTCCCGGTGCTGGTAGCCGGCTGGTACGGGGAGAACGACGTCGAACTCCTCCTTGGCGACCCTGTTGCTTCTGCCGATCCTGCCGCCCACACGGTACAACTGGAATCAGGAACCGAGCTTCGGTTCAGCAAGCTCCTGATCGCCACAGGGGCGCAGCCGCGCCGGATTCCGCTCCCCGGTTCCGATCTTGCCGGTGTGATGACGTTCCGGACGTTCAATGATTCGCGCCGGCTCAAGGAAGAGCTGGCCGGCGGAGGCCGGAATGTGGTGATGATCGGCTCCGGTTGGATCGGCATGGAGCTTGCCGCCGCGGCGAGCAGCTACGGCAACACAGTGACCCTGCTGGGACTGGAAGACGTGCCGCTCAGCATGGCCATCGGCCCGAAACTGGGCGGTTTCTTCCGCAGCCTTCACGAAAAGCACGGCGTACAGTTCCGGCTCCCCGCGAGCGCGGCGGAAATCACGGGCACCGGGGGCAAGGCGAGCGCCGTTGTCACCAACTCCGCCGAAGTCCTTCCCGCCGACCTCGTGGTGATGGCCGTCGGCGTCGTTCCGGACACGGGGCTGGCCGAAGCCGCAGGGCTGGATATCCGCAACGGGATCCTGGTGGATTCTTCGCTCCGGTCCAGCAGTCCGGACGTGTTCGCGGCCGGAGACGTTGCCAATGCCCTCCACCCTTTTACCGGCGATCATCACCGCAGCGAGCACTGGTCCAACGCCCTCAACGGCGGGAAGGTCGCCGCCAAAGCGATGCTGGGCCAGGACGCGATGCTCGACGTGGTCCCGTACTTCTATACGGACCAGTTCGATGTCTCGATGGAGTACTGGGGATATCCCACGCTCGCGGCAGGGTCCGTACCCGTCATCCGCGGCGCGATGGAGGACAACAGCTTCCTCGCCTTCTGGCTAAGGGACGGTGCCGTCGTGGCCGGCATGAGCGTCAACCAGCAACGGGTACAGAAGCCGGTCAAGGCACTCATTTCGGGGCGCATTCCGGTAGACATGGACCGCCTGACTGATCCGGCCGTTCCGCTGGATCAGTTGTTGCCCGGAACCTGATGGGCGGCCGAACCGCCGGCAGAGCCGCTGTCGTAGCCCCGGGCCACAGTGGCTGCAGTCTGGATGCTGGACTCGTGCCCTGCCATTCCGGCAAGCTTCGCCCGGGCATACGCGTCCGGAAGGGCCTTGAGCAGGGCGTCGACGTCGGCGTCGTTTGAAGAGTGGCCCAGGCTGAACCGCTGTGCCCCGCGGGCGGTGTCCTCGTCCAAACCCATGGCAAGCAAGACGTGCGAGGGCCTGGGGACTCCCGCGGTGCAGGCGGATCCGGTGGATGATTCGATGCCCGCGAGGTCCAGGAGGAACAGCAAGGAATCGCCTTCACAGCCAGGGAACGTGAAATGCGCGTTGCCGGGGAGACGGGCGTCTCCGGGCGCTCCACGCAACACCGCCTCGGGAATTGCAGCCCGGACACCGTCGATGATCCGGTCCCGCAAGGCGCTGATCCGCTCGCGCTCTGCTGCCAGGTTTTGAGCCACCGACTCCGCCGCGGCGGCGAATGCCGCGATCGACGCCGTGTCCAGGGTTCCCGAGCGGACGTCGCGTTCCTGCCCTCCCCCATGCTGGACTGGAGTGACCTTGGTGGACCGCCCCAGGAAGAGGGCACCCACGCCCACCGGCCCGCCGATTTTGTGGCTGGAAACCGACATTGCGGCGAGCCCTGAGTCGCGGAAGCTCAGGGGAATCGAGCCGAAAGCCTGGACTGCGTCCGAGTGCACCGGGATGCCGTGTGCGGCAGCGATCTCCACGATCTCCTTGACCGGCTGGATGCTGCCCACCTCGTTATTTGCCCACATGACGGTGACCAGGGCTACCGATCCCGGATCACGCTCGATCTCTGCCCGTACAGCTTCCAGCCGCACGACGCCCTGGGAATCGACGGGGAGCCACACTGCTTCTGCCCCTTCGTGCCGTTCCAGCCATTCGACCGTGTCCTGCACCGCGTGGTGCTCGACGGCGGAGCAAAGGATCCGCTTGCGGCGGCCGTCTTCGTCGTGGCGGGCCCAGTACATCCCCTTGACGGCGAGGTTGTCTGCTTCGGTGCCTCCCGACGTGAAGATGAGCTCGGAGGGATGCGCCCCGGCCGCTGCCGCAATGGCCTCCCGCGCCTCTTCCACGGATCGCCGGGCACGCCGACCTGAAGCGTGCAACGATGACGGATTGCCGGTCCGTGCCAGCTCGCGGGTCATGGCAGCGAGGGCGACGGCGGCAAGGGGCGTGGTGGCGGCATGGTCCAAGTAAACAGGCACCACCCCAGTCTATCGAGGCAGGCGGATCCGGGCTTCGGCGGTAAAAGGAGCCTTTCAGTGCCGCTTCCCTAATCGGCGGGACTAATCCGCGGGGAGGATCCTTGCGCAGCAATGGCCTTCGCGGTTGTCGTCGGCGATCCGGTCCTCGGCAATTCCGCAGGCGCCCGCCGCTCCGCTCAGGAAGGCGCCGTTCATGGCGCAGACGACGCTCGTGTGGCTTTCGGCCAGCCGGTGGAACGGGCAATTGACCAGCGAGTACCCGCCGTCGTCGTCAGCTTCCGGCCTGTAACCGTAGTTCGCCAAGACATCCTCGAAACGGGGCTCCGTGCTGCCGGCCTCGCGGCCCCGGGCGTAGGCGGTTTCGAGGAGAGCTTCGCGGGGGGAACCACCCTTCGCCATCAGGTCCTGGATGGCAGAGGCCATCACTTCCCCGGCGAGGTCATAGTGGCGCTCCGGAACCGAGACGCCGATCTCTTCAATGACGGGCGTGTACAGCTTCGCAGGCCGCCCGGAACCCGGACCGACCTTCCCGCCGAGCTTGCGGAACTCAACATTCAGGAGCCCGTCACGGACCAGCCGGTCGAGGTGGAAGGAGGCCGTGCTGCGGGGAAGCCCCATGGCCATCGCGGCGTCGTCGCGACTGACTGCATCGCCTGCGCTGCAGACGTGCTCGTACAGCCGACGACGGTTGCCGTCGTCGAGGGACGCTAAAGCAGAGAGCCGACGCAGCCACGGAAGTCCGGTCATGGATCCAGCTTAACTCTAAAATCAACACTCATTGCTTAATCCTTCGGAACTTTCTAAAATCTAATTATCCATTTTTAGAAAGAAGGCATCATGAACACCGCATCATCCCCGGCCCAGGCGAAAACCGGATCGCTGATGTCCATGGATCCGCAACGGCAGGCTTTCCTGCTCCTTCGGACCGTGTTCACCGTGGCGCCGATCATTTTCGGCCTGGACAAGTTCACCAACCTGCTCACTCACTGGACGCTCTACCTGGCGCCCGTGGCCACCTCCGTTATTCCGGTCCCGGCCCAGACCTTCATGTACATCGTGGGCGTCGTGGAGATTGTGGCCGGCATTGCTGTGGCGGTCCGGCCGCGCTTTGGCTCGCTCCTGGTGGCGGTGTGGCTGCTGGGCATCATCGTGAACCTGGTGGTGCTCGGCAACTTCTTCGACGTTGCCCTCCGCGACTTCGGACTGCTTGTGGGTGCACTCGCCCTCAACCGCTTGGCCGTCGCCTCGCGAGCTGACGGCCAGGCTTAGGCCAATACCCGCAGGGCGCCCGGAACCACCTCGATGTCCAAGGGAAGGAGGCCGATCCGCTCACCGTCGGCGTAGGCCACCACGTTCTCGGCGGCAAGCCGCACCGAGCGTACCCGGCGGATTTCCACCGCCGGGTGCGAGGTGTGCCGCCCGGAGAAGACCTTCGGGAAGACCGCGAGAAGCGCTAGCCGGGACAGCGGCCTGACGATAAACAGATCCAGCAACCCGTCGTCGGGCGCGGCCTCCGGAACGATGCGCATGCCGCCGCCGATCGATTGGGCATTGGCCACCGAAATCAGCATGGCGCCTTCCGTCGATGCGGCGCCGTCGGCAGTCACGGTGTAGTTGATGGCCCGGAACGATCCGAGCTCCCGGAGCATCGCCAGGGTGTAGCGGAGCGCTCCGCGGGGCCACCTCCAAGAGTTGGCCCGTTCATTGACCGCCGCGTCGAACCCCGCGGAAACCGCCCCGGCAAACCACATGGTCCGTCCGCCGGTGGTGATGCGGCCGGCGTCGAGCACCCGTCCGCCGTCAGCGAGCGCAGAAACCACGCGGGCGCACGACCCCACGACATCTTGCAAAGGCAGTCCAAGCATCCGGGCTACGTCGTTTCCTGTGCCCACCGGAACAATCCCGAGCGGCAACCCGGTCCCGCTCAGTGAGTTGACGCCCAAATGGACCATGCCGTCGCCGCCCACCACCACCAAGGCATCTGCGTCTGCCCGAAGCGCTTCGTCTACAGCTTCCCGCAAGGCGTCCATGCTGTCGCGCCGAAGCACGACGACGTCAAGACCCGCCTCGCGGAGGCAGCTGGCGGCCTCGTCCCCGGCAGGGGCGTGCCGACCAAACGCCGCGGTTGGATTGACCGCCAGCACGATCCTTCGGCGGTCAGACCCGTTCAGCCCATCCGTGCCGGCACGTGGTTGGTCAACGGGATGATCGGGGCCGGCCGGGGAGTTCACAGCATGAATCATGCCACCGGCAGGGGCGGGATCCGGGGAACTAAAGCCCGGGCCGCCGTCGTTCTCAAGGTGGGCTGGCTAGACTTGCCAAGATCGCCGCTCCGCACCGGGACGGCGGGAAACTTCAGAATTCCAGAGAAAGGCCCGTGGTTGGCTCAGGGCAGCAGTTCCCACTATCAGATCCTCCGGGTTCCCGTCACCGCGACGGACAAGGAGATCAAAGTGGCCTACCGGAAGGCCGCGAGGAACGCCCACCCGGACCATGGCGGGGATCCTGAGGTCTTTCGACAGGTCACGCTCGCGTACGAGACGCTGATTGATCCCAAACGACGCGCGGAGTACGACCGCCGTTACGCGAGCGGCACATCCGGCAGGGCGAGCACCTTCCCGGCGCAAAGACCGGACTACGGCGCCACGCGGGCTCCCGGACCGGAACCGCGCACCACCGCCGGTGTCCACCGGCCGAATGCGCCGCGGAACACAGCCGGCGACGCCCCCGTCTACGTCCCGCCCTTCGATGATCCCCACGAGGTGCCCCTGCTCTCCAAGGGCGAGGCCGCCCTGCAGATCCACGGGATTCCCCGGAAGCGTGGAATCTTCGGCGCCGAAGCCCGCATTCAGCGCGAAATGCGGACAGTCCAGCTCATCAGCCGCCAGATTCTGCCTGCCATCCCGTCAGCACGGCTCGTCAACGGGCTCCGCTCCCCCTCGGACGACAGCCACATCGATCATGCCCTGCTTGCCGGCTACCGCCTGGCGCTCATTGGTTCCATGCTGCTGCCCAAAGGCGCCTATGCCTGGGACGGGGTTGCGCTCAAGCACGGCGGGCGTTCGGTGCCTCCGCCGCAGCTCGAGCTGATCGTTCGCCACATGCAGGAGATCTTCCCGGAACTGAATGTGACCGGTTGGGTAGTCGTCCACAGCCCGGACGGCAACCCGCACGAACCAGTCATCGACCACTACCGGCGCACGGACGGAGACTTCGGATCGGTGCAAATCGTCAACGCTTCCGGGCTGGCCCGCGGCCTCAAGCAGTTCCTTAGTTCGGGTCCTTTGCCCAACACCGTGGTTGTCCCGGTCCTGGCCCGGCTGCTGCGCGGCATGCACTGAGCCTGCAGGAACAACCCCGCATTTTCGCTGGCTAGGATTGATACGTGTTCCGCATCCTCTTCCACACCCCTGAAATCCCGGGCAACACGGGAAACGCCATCCGGCTCGCCGCGATCACCGGCGCTGAGCTCCACCTCGTGGAGCCGCTGGGCTTCGACTTCTCCGACGCCAAGCTGCGCCGCGCCGGACTGGACTACCACGACCTCGCGGTGGTCACGGTCCACAAGGACATCGAGGCTGCATGGGCAGCTTTGCAGCCCGAGCGCGTCTTCGCTTTCACCTCCGACGGCGAATCCTCCTATACGGACGTTGCCTACCAGGAGGGCGATGTGTTGATGTTCGGCCCCGAGTCCGTCGGACTTCCGGACTGGCTGAAGCAGGACCCGCACGTCACGGCCCGCGTCCGGCTCCCCATGCTGCCGTCCCTCCGCTCGCTGAACCTTGCCAATGCCGCCTCCATCGCGGTGTACGAGGCCTGGCGCCAACACGGTTTTGCGGGGGCGAAACTCTAGTCTGCCGGCCTGGCCGCCCGGACATTCGCAAAGTCGCGTCGGCGGGTCACCCATCCAAAGCTCCCCCTGCGCCGAATACCCTGTGCAGGCACCTACAGCCTGGGCAGGCAGCTGGCCTGCGTGGCAAGGTGCCGGTGAAGCGACGGCCGCGGAAGGGGCTCAGGTGACTACCCTCAAGACCCGCAGTGCTTCCGGTACTGCCAGGGTCACGAGCAATCTATGCTGGACGGTGATGGATACACCGAATGTGCCAGGCCCCGAGGCCCCCAGCGTGATTGCCGGCTCAAATGCGCAGCTTGCGGAATTGCTGGGGTTGATGGCCGACGGCGACCGGGCCGCCTTCAGCGAGTTTTACCGCCTTACGGCCCGGAGGGTCTTCGGCATGGCCAAGCGCGTCTTGGTGGATGCGGGCCTGAGCGAAGATACCACCCAGGAAGTCTTCATCCAGGTCTGGCAGAACGCGGGCAAGTTCAATCCCGAGGCAGGCAGTCCCCTCGCGTGGCTCATGACCATCACCCACCGGCGCGCCATCGACCGTGTCCGCTCGGCCCAGTCCGCCACGGACCGCGAAGCGAAATATGGTGCCGCGAGCCAACTCCTTGACCACGATTCAGTGGAGGAAGAGGCGAGCAGCAGGCTTGAAGCCGAGGCCGTCACACGTTGCCTCGGCACCCTGACGGAAACGCAATTGGAATCCGTGCGGCTCGCCTACTATGGCGGGCTCACGTACCGGGAGGTCGCTGAACAACTCGGTGCCGCGATTCCGACCATCAAGTCCCGCATCCGCGATGGACTTCTCCGACTCAAGACTTGCCTGGGGGTGAGCTGACATGACCGAACACGATGACAACAAGCAGAATGCCGGGAAGGAAGGCCTCCGCAGGATGTTCGCCAGCGATATAGCCACTGATCTTGCCGAGGGCCGAGTCCTGGAGCTTGCCGAGATCTATGCCCTCGACGCCTTGAGCGACACCGAGCGTGCGGAAATCGACAACTACATTGCGACAGCACCTGTTCGCTCAGCGTTCCTTGAGCGCGTCAGGCAGTCACGCGAAACCCTTGCGGCCTCTTTCGCGGACGAGGCCGAACCCCGGCCCGGGCTCTTGGAGGACATTCTGCGGCAGCTCCCGCAGCAACCACGCACTATACAAACCGGCACAGCTTCCGCGGCGTCGTCGGTTCCTGAAGTGCCGGCTGGCCCCGCAGCGCACGTTTCTCCCGACGTCGTCGACCTCGCCGCCGCCCGGAACCGGCGTGATCGCCGACGCTTCGGCGGCGTCCGTGGTTGGGTGGCAGCCGCTGCGGCGGCCGCGGTTATTGCGCTTGGCGGTATCGGCGTAGGCGTCTACGTGGCCGGGCAGAACGATCCCGTGAACCAAGTACTGCAAGCCGGCGATGTCCGCCAAGCCACGGTCGACGTCAACGGCGGCGGCACGGCCACGGTGTCCATCTCCAGCTCGAAGAACGCCGTGGTGGTCCGGATGAACGGAGTTCCCGCCCCCCCGGCCGGCAAGGTTTATCAGATGTGGCTTATTCCCAAGGATGGCTCCGCCCCTGTCTCCCAGGGACTCATGGACGCCCAGGCCTTGAGCCATCCGGCGGTTGTCTCGGGCATTGCCAGCGCGGCGTCCATCGGCATCACGGTTGAGCCCGTGGGCGGCTCCAAGAAGCCGACACTCCCGACGGTCGCAGCAGCGCCCCTCACCTAAAGCGAGGGGCCCTGCCCCGCCGTGGGCTCTTAACGGCGGGGCTTGACCTTGACGTAGCGTCAACTTCTACGCTGGACACATGAAGCAGGACAAGGCAGGTACCTGGACCATTTCCGAACTGGCCAAGGCCAGCAACGTTTCCTCGCGGACCTTGCGCCACTATGACCAACTCGGACTATTGGAACCTGCCCACACTGGACACAACGGCTACCGGTACTACGGCCAGCCTGAGCTGCTGCGACTGCAGCGGATCCTCCTGCTTCGTGAACTTGGCCTTGGGCTCGAGACCATCGGCGAAGTTCTGGATGGCCAGGCCGATCCCGTGGAGGCACTTGCCGTGCACAGGAACTGGCTGCTGGCCGAGCGGGACCGGCTGGACCGGATGTCCCGGACGGTCGACGCAACTATCGCAGCACTACGTCAAGGAGAAACCATGACCGCGGAGAACATCTTCAAGGATTTCGACAACAACCCCTACGAAGCCGAGGCGCGCGAGCGCTGGGGCGATCGCGCCGTCGACGCGAGCAAGGCCCGGCACTCAGCAATGACAACGGCCCAGAAACAGGCCTTCATGGAGGAGTACTCGGCCCTGAACCAGGATCTCGCCCGTTGTTTCGACGCCGCCCTTCCGCCGGATCACCCGGACGTCCAGGCAGCTGTCGACCGGCACTACAAGTGGATCTGCGAGAGTTGGACCCCCAACGCGGAATCCTATGTAGGCCTGGGTCAGATGTATGTGGACGACCCCCGGTTCACCGCCAATTACGACAAGGTCCGGGTCGGCCTGGCGCCCTACCTACTGGAAGGCATCAAGGTCTACGCGGCAGAAATGCTCAGTTAGGGCATTCCCCAAGAAAAGTACGACGGCGGCCCGTCCCCGTAGGAAACACAGGGGACGGGCCGCCGTCGTACTGGCTGCAAAGCAGCCCCGTTAAATGATCAGCGAGAGCACCATGATGAAGCCGAAGCCGACCACCGAGATGAGCGTCTCCATCACCGACCACGTCTTGAACGTCTGCCCGACCGTCAGGCCGAAGAGTTCCTTCACGAGCCAGAACCCGGCGTCGTTGACGTGGGACAGGAAGAGCGAGCCGGCACCGATGGCCAAGGCAAGGAGTGCCGCGTGGGTCGGGCTCAGGCTGCTTGCCAACGGAGCCACGATGCCCGCAGCCGTGACAGTGGCAACTGTCGCCGAGCCCGTGGCCAGGCGAAGCGCCACCGCAACCAGGAAGCCCAGGACCAGCACGGACATGTTGGCGCCTTCAGCCCATTTCTTGACCGCGTCACCGACGCCGGCACCGATGAGGGTCTGCTTGAAACCGCCGCCCGCGCCAACGATCAGCAGGATCGCGGCAATCGGTCCGAGGCTGCTGCCGAGCTTGGAGGTGATCTTGCTTCCGGTGAAACCGACGGCGTAGCCGAAGGTCACCATTGCGGCGAGCACGGCCAGGGTCATCGCGACGAGGGGCTGGCCAATGAAGTCCAGGACGGTGCGGATCATGGGTGCCGTCTTGGGATCGGCCCAGACGATGTCCGCGACGGCCTTCAACAGCATGAGCACCACCGGGAAAATGATGGTCAGCAGGGTGACGAGGAAGCTGGGCTGACGCTTCACTTCGCTGAGGTCGACGGCGTGCTTGGTGTCGATACCGCCTGCCACCGCGGGGGCATCCACGGGAACCCAACGCGCGGCCAAACGGGAAAACAACGGTCCACAAATGATCACTGTGGGGACGGCCACCAGGAGCCCAAGAGCCAGGGTGGTTCCTAGTTCAGCCTTCACAGCGCTGATGGCGATGAGTGGGCCGGGGTGCGGCGGGACCAGGCCGTGCAACACGGACAAACCCGCGAGCGCCGGAATGGCAATGCGCATAAGCTTCATCTGCGAGCGCTGGGTGACCAGGACGATCACCGGAAGGAGCAGGACGAGGCCAATCTCGAAGAACATCGGGAGGCCGATGATGACAGCAACCAGGGTAATCATCCAGACCACCTTGTTGCCGCTGGCTTTCTCCAGCAAGGTGTCCACCACGCGGTTTGCGCCGCCGGAGTCCGCGAGGAGCTTACCGAGCATGGCCCCGAGGGCAATCAGGAGGCCGACCTCCTTGAGGACTCCTCCCACGCCGTCTTCGAAGTTGCTGACCACCTTGTCGAGCCCGACTCCCGATGCCAGGCCAACGAAGGCCGAACCTAGCACGAGGGAAAGGAACGGGTGGACCTTGAATTTGGCGATCAGCACGACGATCAGCGCAATGCCGATAGCCGCGACCACCAGGAGTTGGGTATCGTGCCCGGTCCAGTTCACGCTGCATCTCCGGTTGTGTGTGCGGTCTGTGCCTCAAGGCCAAGCCGTTCGATGATTTCGTCTGCCTCTTCAGCAGGAGAAGCGGAGACGCACAGCGAGATGTGGTTCTCGTCCTCGGTGGGCGCTTCCAGTGCATCGAACTGGGATTCCAGCAGCGAGGCAGGCATGAAGTGCCCGTGGCGCGAAGCCAGCCTGTCGGAAATCTTGTCCTTGCTCCCTTGGAGGAAGACGAACACAACGCCCTCGCCGCGCAGGACATCCCGGTAACGCTTCTTCAAGGCCGAGCACGTGATGATGCCCGGCTTTCCAACTGCCGTACGCTCCTTGATCCAATCGGCAATGATGTCCAGCCACGGCCAACGGTCCTCATCACTGAGTGCGTGCCCCGTCTGCATCTTTGCCACGTTCGCTTCCGGGTGCAGGTCGTCGCCTTCGGCGAGGTCCCAGCCCAGGCGCCCGGCCAATACGCCGGCCACTGTCGATTTACCGGAACCGGAGACACCCATGATCACCAATACCGGTTGTTGTGCAGTCTTCGCCATCAAAGTCTGCCTCTCTCAATTAAATATGATTTAAACGAGACTAAGCATATGACACAGGTTACACATCAGCAATTTCAGAAACCGGCGATGGTTTGGGACCCGTTGACTTCCACCACATGGAACGCCTCGGCGCTGCGCCCGCCGGCCATTCCGGCGCGCGATGCGTTGTGCCGGAGCATGTCCCGGACACCCTGTTCCATGCCTTCCAGATCGGGGTGCTGGCTCGCGTGGATCCGGATCGCCGCCAGTTTCGCGTCGATGTGGTCGGTGACATCCACGAAATAGTTCTCACGGGATTCGGGACCGGCGAAGAGCCACAGCCATGGCAGTTTGAAGGCCTCAAGGCCGGCTTCCGCCAGCTCCGGGTAGGCGAAGGGGTTCTCCACCGCGGGGTACACTGCCCGGGTCACGATCTCCCCCACGGCGAGGTGGTCGGGATGGCTCTTCTGGATCCTGTCCCAATTGCGTTCCGGGTGCATGGCAAGGACGACGTCGGGGCGGATTTCGCGGATGAGCTTCACAACTTGCTTGATGACCCCATGCGTGGGTTCCAGGTAGCCATCGCGCTCATGGAGGTAGTGCACATCCGTCACGCCGACGAGGGCAGCGGCTTGTCTCTGTTCCTCTGCGCGCATGGAAATGATCTCTTCGCGGTGCGCAGGATCGAAGCCTCCGGCGTCGCCGTCGGTCATGACGCAGTAGCTGACCTCGACGCCGGCAGCGGTCCAGGCAGCGATGGTGCCGGCCGCGCCGAAGTCAATGTCGTCCGGATGGGCGGTAAAACAAAGCACCCGCTCGACGCGCTCCGTGGAGGCGTTGAACGGGCTCTTTGCTGACGTGGCGTCAGAAGACAAAGGGATCAGCCTTTCCGCTTTTTGATCTCTTCGGTGGCCTGCGGAACAACCTTGAAGAGGTCACCGATGATGCCGAAGTCCGCGATTTCGAAGATCGGCGATTCAGCATCCTTGTTGATCGCGACGATGACCTTGGAGGTCTGCATACCGGCCTTCTGCTGGATCGCTCCGGAGATGCCCGCGGAAATGTAGAGCTGCGGGGACACGGTCTTGCCCGTCTGGCCAACCTGGTAGTCATGACCGATCCAGCCTGCATCCGTGGCGGCGCGGGAAGCCCCGAGTGCGCCGCCCAGCGCGTCGGCCAGTTCTTCCAAAGGACCGAAGTCGCCGTCGACTCCGCGTCCGCCGGCAACCACGATCCGGGCTTCGGTGAGCTCGGGACGGCCGCTGACCGGCTTTTCTGCACGCCCGGTGACCCGTGCGGCATTCGCGGTGGCATCGGCCGGGACGTCGATAGTGACGGTTTCGGGCGTGCTTGCCGCGGCCGGGGCTCCGACGTCGACGCTGTTCGGCTTGACTGTGAGCACGGCGACGGCAGTGCGCGCCTTGGCCGTGGTGGTGTACGAGCCTGCCAGGACCGACTTGTGGGCCGTGCCGTCGGCGTCGACGCCCACGACATCGGTGATGACCCCGGCGTTGAGCTTCACGCCAAGACGGGCCGCGATTTCCTTGCCGTCGGCGGTGTTCTCCAGCAGGACGGTCCCGGCTCCGGAGGCCGCAACGGCCGCAGCAAGATACGCGGCTTTCGGCGCAACCAGGTAATCGTCCAGGTCTGTGGCGGACGGGCGGTAGAGAGCCGAGGCTCCTTGAGCACCGAGGGCGGCCACGACGTCGTCGTTCAGTTCGCCGTTGACGGCGACCACAGTCTCTCCGAGGGAACGCGCGATCGTCAGGAGTTCCAGGCTGCTCTTCTTGAGCGCCGCGCCCGGGTTGTCAATGAATACAAGTGCTTTTGCCATGTGTCGGAATCCTCTTAGAGCAGCTTCTGGGCGGCCAGGAACTCAACCAGCTTGATGCCGGCGTCGCCTTCGTCGGTGATGATGGTGCCGGCAGTGCGCGGCGGCCGCGCCTCAGCGGTCTCGACGGCGGTCAGTGAACCCGCGGCGCCCACCTGCGCGGCATCGACGCCGATATCCGCCAGCGTGAGTGCGGTGATTTTCTTCTTCTTGGCTGCAAGGATGCCCTTGAAGTTGGGGTATCGCGGCTCGTTGATCTGGTCCGTCACGGACACCAGAGCGGGCAAGCTTGCCTCCACGGTGTCCGCGTGGGCGTCACCGTCACGGCGCGCTACGATGCGTTCGCCGTTGACCTCCAGGGAGGAAGCGAACGTGACTTGCGGGAGTCCGAGCCGCTCAGCGAGCTGGGCCGGAACCAAGGACGTTTCGCCGTCGGTCGAGGCCATGCCCGTCAGGACGAGGTCCACGGGCGAATCGGCGCCAAGATACCGGATCGCCGCGGCGAGAGCCAGCGAGGTGGCGGCGGCATCGGAACCGGCCAACGCGTCATCGCTCAAATGCGCTCCCGAGGAGGCACCGATCTGCAAGGACTTCTTGACGGCGTTCACGGCACCGGCGGGACCCATGCTCAAGGCGATCACCTCGTTGCCGGCCTTGGCACCTCCGCGCGCTTCGCTCAGCTGCAGCGCGGCTTCAAGCGCATATTCGTCCAGTTCGGACAGAATGCTCTCGTCGCGGTCCGTGGTGTTGCCTGGGCCGGTGAGGTGTCGGTCGAACTGCGCGTCCGGGACGTGCTTGACCAGAACAACAATCTTCAATGTATCTCCCACTGTGTTCGAGGCAGCCTTCCATACTCGGGGATGGCCAGCAACTAGGCGCATGGCCAAGAGTGCCCTGCGTACGGGCTCGTCCTAGCTAAGCATATTGCGGAACAAGTCGGACAACGGCGCCGCGTTAACTCCTGTTTCGTGGATCGCCCCGCTTACGGCGGCAAGCGCACACGACGACGGCGGGCCGCACCGCTTGTGGTGCTGCCCGCCGTCGTCGACTGATTGTTGGTTTCCGTGCTGGAATCCGCTGCTACAGCGCAGCTGTTACGGTGCAGCATCCAGGGTCACGTCGAGCTCCTGCGACTGGCCGCTGCGCTGGATGGTCACCTTGACCGTTGCGCCTGCCGGCTGCTCCCGGACAGCCGCAGTGAGCTGCTCTGGATCGGTGATGTCTATGCCGGCGAACTTTGTCACGACGTCGCCCACCTTGAGTCCGGCCTTCTCGGCTGCCGAGCCCTTGGTAACAGCCGCAACTTGCGCGCCCACCGAGAACCCGGAGCTGCTGCCTGTTGCCGACTTAGGCTGCACGCTGACGCCGAACTGACCGTGGGTGGCTTTGCCGTTCTTGATAAGTTCCTGCGCAATACGCTTCGCGTTGTTGATCGGAATGCTAAAGCCCACACCAATGTTGCCGCTGGACGAAGACGAAGAACCGCTGCTGCCGGCAGAAGCGATTGCCACGTTGACGCCGATGATCTCGCCCTTGGTGTTCACGAGCGCTCCACCGGAGTTGCCCGGGTTGATCGGCGCGTCGGTCTGGATCACGTTGAGCGAAACGGTGCCCTGGCCCGCACTGCTCTGGCTCTGGCCACCGCCTGGAGGGGCGAATTGGAATCCGCCCTGGCCGCCGTTTTGCGAATTGTCCGAGCCACCGTTGGGAACAGCCGAGGACGCCACGCTGATGGTGCGGTTGAGCGTGGACACGATGCCGTCGGTGACCGTGCCGGGCAGGCCGAGCGGAGCGCCGATGGCGATTGCGTTGTCCCCGACGTTGATCTTGCTGGAATCACCCAGGGTAGCCGGCACGAGGCCGGAGGCGTTGTCCACCTTGATGATGGCAAGGTCAGAAAGCGGGTCCGTTCCCACTACCGTCGCCTTCAGGACGCGTCCATCGCTCAGCCGCACTTCAATCGCGGCGTTGGCGCTGGCACCGTCAAGGGTCACCACGTGGGTGTTCGTCAGGATGTGGCCCTGGTCGTCGAGGATGATACCCGAACCGGTGCCGCCCTGGCTTCCGCTCGAAGCCATGATGGTTACGACGCTCGGTGAAGCCTTGGCCGCGGCGGCGGTAATCGCATTGACGTTATCCGTGTTGTTGACAATCACGGTTCCCGTCTGGCCGCTAGTGGCCGCCACCGGGGTCCGGCTGCTTAGCAATTGATCACTGGCTGCCACAACGCCTCCGCCGACGAGACCGGCTGCCAGGATGCAGGCCACCAAGGTCCCGACGCCGAAGACCGGCTTACGCTTCGGGCTGGCCGCCGGGCCGCCCGGGTGGGCAGGGAACTGCTGCGTGGGATAGTGCTGCGCAGGGTTCGGTCCGCCATAGAAAGGCTGGTGCTGCGGGTACGGGTGCTGCGGTCCCGCGCTGTGCTGTGGCGCTTCGTGTTGGGGCGCGCCGTTCTGGGGAACGCTGTGCTGAGCCTGGATCTGCTCGGTGGCGTTTTCAGCCGGACCCTGGGCCCAGGGTGCCGGGGCTGCGGGAGTCTGCGCTGTGTGAGCCGGCTGCGCCGTGTGATCCGGCTGCGCCGGGTATTCGGGCTTCGCAGTGTTTTCGGGCTTCGCAGTGAAATCCTGACCCGGCTGGTATGCCGGCAGCGGGGCCGTAGGCTGGGAATTGGCCTGCTTGTCCGCCTCCGCCTGGCCGGCGTCCTCAGGACCATGGTTCTCGGGGCCATTGTTCTCAGGCGCGGCGCCCTGTGCTGGGTTCTCCGTCATGGGACTTCCTTTCTTCCTCGTCCCCTTAACTATCGTCGCTCTTGCTGGATCAAGAGTCGACGTTCGCTGGGAGCTTGCTGAACGCCGTCACCGGAATGGCCCTGTGCCCTCGAATGGCGCCGACTAGCCCCTCAACGTTGGAGAAGGAAGGATCTCTCCCCGTTTCGCTGGCGGCATATTTGCCGCTGTGGACGCTCCAAAAGGTGCACCATAGTATCAAGTGGAATTGCCACAGCGACCTGCCGCTTGACAACCATGCGTGGGGGCGCTGACGCATTCTGTTTCGATTGCTCCGGCCCGGACCAATCGCAGACGTGCTGAAGGGTTGCACATGCGGTCAATGTTGAAACGTGTACTCGCCGTCATCGGCCTGGCCGGAATGCTGGTCCTCCCGGCAACCGCAGCCTGGGCCGAGAGCCCGGTGACCATCCCGTCCGGCCAGAACATCGTGGACAACGCGAATGTTCTGGGCAACCGCAAGGGCGAGGTCCAGGACGCCATCCAGAAGCTCCTGAAGGACCACAAATACAACTTGTACGTGGTCACGGTGAATTCTTTCGAAAACCCCTCATCGCCCGCAGACTGGGCCATGGCAGTGGCCAGCAAGAAGGGTATGGGCAAGGCTGACGTCATTCTGGCCATCTCCACGGCCGGTCAGTACTATTTCGCACCCAACTCTGCAAGCGCAATCTATTCCAAGAGGTCAACCATTTCGTCCAATGCCATCGCGGCCAACCTGGGCGCAGGCAAGCGGGACTTTGCCCAGGCAGCCATCGACACTGCGGCCGCCGTCGGCGACGCCGCCGGCGGGGGCAGCGGCACGGTTCCGAGCGGCAACTCGGGTGCAGCCGTTTTGATCGGCGCGGGTGTTGTTGCGGCGGGCGGTGTGGGCACGTACTTGTACTTCCGTAACCGCCGCAAGAAGGGCCAGGCATCCGGAACGAGCTACGGCCCGCAGGGAGAACAGCTCGATCCCCTGGCCTCGTTGAGCATCCCGGACTTGCGGCGAAAAGCGGGTTCCCTGCTCATCGAAGCGGATGACACCATCAAATCCAGCGAACAGGAACTAGGCTTCGCCCAGGCGCAATACGGCGATGCCGCCGTCGGGAACTTCACCAAGGCATTGCTGGAAGCCAAGAACCACATGACTGAATCCTTCAAGCTGCAGCAACAACTCGATGATCACATCCCGGACACCGAAGAGCAGCAGCGCAGTTGGCTCGGCGAAATCATCCGACGCTCGGAGGCTGCCCTCGAGTCGTTGCGCGAGCAAAAGGCCGATTTCGATTCCCTTCGCGAACTCGAGAAGAACGCGCCGCAGGCTTTGGCCACTGTTGCCGCCGGCGCCAACGAAGCCGAGGCAAAGATCAGCAGCGCGGAGCAATCGCTCAACGGACTGCGCGAGAAGTATGCAGACAGCGCACTTGGTCACGTGAGCGACAACATCACCCAGGCCAAGGACCGGCTCGCCTTCGTTCACAACGCAACAACTACGGCGCAGGAAAAGCTCGCGGAAGGTGAGAGCAGCCTCGCCGCTGTTGCCGTCCGCGCCGCGGAAGAAGGCCTTCACCAGACCAACGTGCTGATCGACGCGATCTCCAAGGTGGCGGGCAGCCTCGACGAAGCCCGGAACTCGTTGGAGGGCGCCGTGGTGGAGACCAGCCAGGACCTGGCACAGGCCAAAGCGATGATCCAGTCCGGCGAACACCCGGAGCTGGCTGGCCCGGTGGCCGGAGTCGAAGCCGCACTGGCACAGGTCAAGGTTGAAATCCAGGGCGGAAAGATCGATCCCCTTGCCACCTTGGACCGCGTGGAGAAGGCCCACCAGGCCTTGGACCAGTCCCTCTCGGGAATCCGTGACCAGCAGGAACAGGCGAGGCGTGCACAGGCCGCGCTCCAGCAGACCATCATGGCTGCCCAGTCCCAGATCAGCGCTACCTCGGATTACATCGCGGCGCGACGGGGCGGCGTGGGCACCGAGGCGCGTACTCGGCTGGCCGAAGCCCAACGGAATCTCGACTACGCCCTGTCCATTTCCCGCAACGACCCGGTCACCGCGCTGACGTATGCCCAGCAGGCCCAGTCGCTCGCAGCACAAGCCGCGCAACTGGCCCAGTCCGACGTCGACCAGTTCGGCGGCTTCGCCAACCAAGGCTACGGTCGTGGCGGCATGTTCGGTGGCGGAGGCAGCGGTGGCGGCCTCGGCGGAGCGATCCTCGGCGGCATCCTCATCAATTCCATCCTCCACGGCGGCGGAGGCGGCTGGGGCGGTGGAAACAACAACGGCGGAGGCGGAGGCTTCTTCGGCGGCGACGGCGGTGGCGGCGGCGGCTTCTTCGGCGGCGACGGTGGAGGTGGAGGCGACTTCGGCGGCGGCGGAGGCGACTTCGGCGGCGGCGACTCTGGCAGCTTCTAGCACTCAAACACTAGGTGGGGGCCGGTCCCCCACCTAGAAGCGGTACAAAAACTGATCACTGGATTCAGTGGGAATCACTGAGCAGGACGAAAGGCAACACCATGGTTAAGCAGTCCATTTTCGGGCGGATCGCACAGCTCGCCAAGGCGAATATCAATGCCTTGCTCGACCAGGCTGAGGACCCGCAGAAGATGCTGGACCAGATGGTCCGCGACTACTCGAACAACATCGCCGAGGCCGAGTCCGCTGTGGCGCAGACCATCGGCAACCTCCGCATGCTGCAGGCCGACTACAACGAGGACATCAAGAACGCCCAGGACTGGGGCAACAAGGCCCTCGCAGCCTCCCGTAAGGCGGACGAGTACCGCGCGGCCGGCAACGCCGCCGACGCCGTGAAGTTCGACAACCTTGCCAAGGTGGCCATCCAGCGCCAGATGTCGGCCGAGAACGAGGCCAAGGCCGCCGAGCCCAACATCTCGTCCCAGTCGGAGGTCGTGGACAAGCTCAAGAGCGGTCTCGACCAGATGAAGGGCAAGCTCAACGAGCTCACCAGCAAGCGCAATGAGCTGGTTGCCCGCTCCAAGACGGTTGCTGCCCAGACCCAGGTGCATGACGCCCTCAAGAGCATCGACATCATGGACCCCACCAGCGAGGTGGGCCGCTTCGAAGAGAAGATCCGCCGCGAAGAGGCCAAAGTCCTGGGCCAGCAGGAACTTGCGGCCTCCAGCCTGGACGCACAGTTCAACCAGCTTGAGGACCTCGGAGAGCAGACGGAAATCGAGGCCCGCCTGGCGGCGTTGAAGTCGGGCGGTTCGAAGGCTGCGATCGGAGCCGGCGCCACCGCTCCGGCAGATGACACTGTGGACGAAGCCGACTTCGACAAGCTCTAGTCCCACCAACGAAGGGCCGGACCTCGTGAGGTCCGGCCCTTCGTGCTTGCTGCGTGCTTTATGCCCCTACGGCGAGCCGCCCAACGATGAGTCTCATGATTTCGTTGCTGCCTTCCAGGATCTGGTGGACGCGCAGGTCCCTGGCAATCTTCTCGAGGCCGTATTCCGACAGGTATCCGTAGCCGCCGTGCAGTTGGATGGCCTTGTTTGCGACATTGAACCCGGCGTCCGTGGCGACGCGCTTCGCCATTGCGCACAATCTCACGGTGTCCGGGGCGCCGCGATCCAAGGCGTCGGCGGCCCGGAGGATCAAGGTCCTGGCCGTTTCGAGTTCCGTATCCATATCGGCGATGTCAAACAGCAGGGACTGCTGGTTGATGAGCGGGCCACCGAAAGCCGAGCGTGACTTGAGGTAGGCGATGGACTTCTCCAAGGCCGCCTGGCCGCCTCCCAGGGAACAAGCGCCCATATTGACCCGGCCTCCATTGAGGCCCTTCATGGCGATGCCGAATCCGCTGCCTTCCTCGCCAAGCCGATTCGCCACCGGGACCCGTACGTCCTCGAAGATGACCTGACGCGTGGGCTGGGCATTCCATCCCATCTTCTTCTCATTCGGACCGAAGGACAGGCCCGGCGCGTCCGCGGGCACAACGATAGCGGTGATGCCCTGGCTGCCCGCGTCCGCAGTCCGTGCCATGACCACATAGATGCTGGAAACTCCTGCGCCCGAAATGAACTGTTTGGTTCCGTTAAGAACGTAACTGTCGCCGTCGAGCACTGCTTTGGTGCTCAAGGCGGCGGCGTCCGATCCGGCTCCCGGCTCCGTGAGGCAATAGCTGCCCAAAGCCTCCATGGACGCAAGCTGCGGCACCCATTGGGCCCGCTGCTCATCGTTGCCGAAAGCATCGATCATCCACACCACCATGTTGTGGATCGAGATGTAAGCCGCGATGGTGGGGTCTGCCTTGGACAGCTCTTCAAAGATCAGCGCCGCATCCGTGCGGGAGAGCCCCGAGCCGCCGAACTCTTCGCGGACATAGATGCCTCCCATGCCGAGGGTGCCCGCTTCACGCAGGACATCCACAGGGAAATGCTTGGTCTCGTCCCATTCTGCGGCGTGCGGCGCAATAGCCGTTTTGGCGAAGTCGCGCACCATCTCCACCACCGCTTGTTGGTCCTCTGTGAGCTCAAACATTGGCACTCCTTTGCAGTTCTTCCCAGTTCTCCGGGTTGTCCGGTTTTACTGGCTATTCGGTGCTTTACTTGCTGACTTTGCCCATCAGCGAAGCGACAGGGCGAAGGAACAGCGGCCTCGCGAGGAACCACGCGCCCACAATCACCAGGAGGGATACGGCGAAAATGCCGAATCCAACCCAGTTGATATCGTCGCTGCTGCCATACATATGGTTCAGGTTGCGCAGTGCTCCGGTGGCGAGGACCAAAGTGACGTGCACGATCGTGAAGAGCACGAAGTACACCATCACCGGGAAATGCACGGCCCGGGCCAGTTCGATGGGATAGATCTTGTTCACCGTGCCGGCCTTCTTGGGCCAGGCAGAGGACGTGCGCAGGCCGGTGATGATGGCAAGCGGGGCGGCGATAAAGACCGTGACGAAGTAGGTCAGCAATTGCAAGGCGTTGTAGTTCACCCAGCCGTCTTCAGTGGGCCAGTTCAACGAGGCGTACTGGAGGGCGGCGGAAAGGGCGTTCGGGAATACATCCCATCTGGTGGGGATGATCCGCATCCATTGCCCGGTGGCAAAGATCACGATGATGAAGACGATGCCGTTCAACACCCACAGTGCATCCAGGGTCAGGTGGAACCACAGGTCCAGGCTGATCTTGGTTGGCGCGTTTTTGGTCCGGATGAATCCTTTGTTGTTTCGGGTCCATTGGGCCGGAGGCCTCTTGGCTGTGCGAACCTGCCAACCGGATCGGACGATGAGCACCATGAAGAAGACGTTCAGGAAGTGCTGCCATCCGAGCCATGCCGGGAAACCTACGGGAGCGTTCTCCGGGAGACTGGATGCGCCTGGGAACTCGTGCAAGAACGACTGCACACCCGACAGGCCCGTCAACCATTTGGCAAACAAGACGATGAGCAAAAGTACGAGCAGCACGCCTGGAACCACCCAACGGGGTTGGGACCATTTGTTTTTGGCTGCTGTCGACTTTTTGGCGGGGGTGGACATCTTCTCAGACACCTCTCGGAAGAACTTTGCAATCAGGGACGCATCAAGCTAACAGGCTTTGGACCGAAGCGGCCAAAGCCTGTTACGCCGTCAGTTTGAACGGGCCTTGACGGCCTCGATGAGTTTCGGAACCACCGTGAAAATATCGCCCACAATTCCGAAGTCGGCCACCTCAAAAATGGGCGCGTCCTCGTCTTTGTTGATGGCCACAATGGTCTTGGCGGTCTGCATGCCTGCGCGGTGCTGGATGGCTCCGGATATTCCCAATGCGATGTACAGCTGCGGGGACACGCTCACACCGGTCTGGCCCACCTGGGCCGTCTGGGCAATGTACCCGGCGTCGACGGCTGCGCGTGACGCACCGATCGCCGCGCCCAAGGTGTCGGCGAGCTGTTCAACCAGCACAAAGTTCTCGGACGAGCCCAAACCCCGTCCGCCGGAAACCACCGTCGCTGCGGTCCGAAGCTCGGGCCGGGCCGAGACGGCGGCATCGTCATTGAACTGGTCAATGATGGCGGCGCCTTCTTCTCTGGCATCGAGGGACACCGTCTGCAGGTCTGCCGCGGCTGCGGGAGCCTGGCCTTCGATCGCCCCCTGCCGGATGGTGAGGATGGGCAGCCCGCCTTCCACCACGGACTCGACGGTGTAGGCCCCGCCAAACACCGAATGCTTGGCAACAACGGTTCCGTTGTCGCCGCGCACCCGCACGACGTCGGCGAGCACGCTCCCGCCGAGCCGCACGGCAAGCCGGGCGGCAGCTTCGCGGCCGTCCACCGAATTTGCCGTGAGTACGGCGGCCGGCCCATAGGCGTCGACGGCCGCGCTCAGGGCATCCACGGCGGGTGCCACCAAAACAGTGCCGGCGGCAGCTGTCACAGCCGAGTAGATCCTTGCCGCGCCGAGCTCACCCAGGCGCGCGACGTCGTCGCCCGCCAGCGGTGCCGAGGACACGGCGACGGCGACCGGTGAGCCCAGCGTGGCTGCGGCAGCCAGCAGCCCGCGGGCGGAAGCGGCAATCCCGCCGCGGTGGGAAATTTCAATGAGCACCAAGACGTTCGACATTTCTTTTCCTCCGTCAGACCAGGCGGTTCGCAACGAGGAACTCGGCCAGCTCGTCGGCCGCGGTCCCGTCATCTATGAGTTTTCGTCCGGCCGCGCGCGGCGGCCGCTCAACGGTGGAGACCACTACGGTGTGGCTGGCGCCCGTCGGGACGCCAAGCTCGGCGGCGGACAACGTGGTGACGGGTTTGCGCTTGGCTGTCAGGATGCCCTTGAAGTTGGGAAACCGGGCCTCCGGGAAACGCTCGGTCACAGTGATGATGGCGGGCAGTCCGGCACGGACATTGAGGGTTCCACCCTCACCCTGGCGAACGCCGCTCACGCCGTCGTCGGCGATTTCCGCGGAGATCAATGAACCCAACAGTGGCAGTTGGAGATGTTCGGCAATCATGGCGGGCACGACGCCGGCGCGGCCATCCGTCGATTCGTTGCCGGCCATCACCACGTCGAACCCAGTAGACCTCAGTGCAGCCGCCAGCGTTGCGGCCGTTCGACCGGTGTCGGCGCCGGCCAGGGAATCATCCACAATGTGAACCCCTGAATCGGCTCCCATGGAGAGGGCCTTGCGCAAGGACTGCGTGGCGTCGTCAGGACCCATGGTCATTGCCACTACCTCGGTGCCTTTGTTGGCATCCTTGATGCGCAGCGCGGCTTCGAGGGCGCGCTCGTTGATTTCATCGACCACGGAGTCGGCAGCCTCACGGTCGAGCCGGCCCGTTGCCAGGTCGAGCTTCCGTTCCTCGGCCGTATCCGGCACTTGTTTGACGAGCACGACGATCTTCATTCAACAGCTCCCTCGATGCAAATGGCTGACGCTTGGAATCGAGAATACTAGGAACTCCTAGTATTTACCATGGAGCGAAGGAAGGAATACTTGGAACTCCTATTGATTCTGCCGGGATTTTTCGCGCCGGGCATGGGGATTCGGGCCGGCGGCAGGTTGCAGGCCTTCTTTCGAAGCGATCGATCTAGCCCTGGCGAATGCCGAGGGTGTTCCCGTCGGGATCACGGAACCATGCGCCACGGGCGGGGCCGAGCTGAGCGATGTGCCCTGTTGTGGCAAGGGGACCCTCTGTGTAGTCGAGGAACTCCACGCCCTTGGCGGCCAAGTCGCCGACCACGGCCTCAATGTCGTCCACTTCGAAGTGGGCAAGGGTGTGCTCTGTAGCGGTAGGCGGACGCTTGAAGACTGAGATCTCGCTGACGGATCCGCAACGGTACCGCACGCCGACCGGAGTCTCCCAGAGGAAGGTCAACCCCAGGATGCCGCCATAGAATTCTTTCGCCCGCTCCAGATCGGTGACCGGAATCGTCGCCACTACCATCGTCGCACTGATCATCTCGGGCCTCCTCAGGGCGGCCCATTCCGTCAGGATGAACGGGCCATTCGGCCCAAGTGTCTTCCTCCAGGAGCTGGACTGTCAACGCTTTAAGGGCTCGGATCGAATGGGTCACGGGGAGGCGTTGCTGTGGCGCACGGCCATCACCACGCGGACAAGCACCGACAACGCTGTGACCACAAGGATTCCGGCGAAGTTGGGCTGGAATTCCAAGGCCAGCGCCCCGTTTTCGGTTCCGGCGGTCGCGGTAAAAAGACCCGGCAGCGTCGCACGCGAGTCCGTCGAAATGGCGATCACGCTAGTAGCCACGCACAGGATGAACGAAAGTGCCAATCCCAAGGCGATTCCGCCCATGGCCGCCCCAGCTATTTTCGATGTCTTGTTCATCGAAGCTCCTCCTCAAGTCGGTCGACGCCGAGCGCAGCCTGAATTCCGGCGATCAAGCTTTGTTCCCTCGCCCAAGAAACTAGCCCGACATTTCGCCTCTCGGGGGTCGAAGTGGTCAAAATCCGTACAGATTTGCCAAAAATCAGTGTGTTTTTGGGCAATCTCAGTGTGGATCTCGGCGCTTCTACGTGTGGAAAACGATTCACCCGGATCGGCCCGCATAGGCCCGTCTAGGTCCGCATCCAATACCTCCCTGGGGAAGTGGTAGCGACTGTCTCCCGCTGCGCCTACTTCACGACCGACAAGGCTGGAAAATAGGGTTAAACGAAAGAGTCCGCCCAGTCGGGCGGACTCTTTCTTTTATTTGGTTGCGGGGACAGGATTTGAACCTGTGACCTCTGGGTTATGAGCCCAGCGAGCTACCGAACTGCTCCACCCCGCGTCGCAAAATCAACTCTACCGCACATTCACGGGCGCCTCTGACCACTTGGCTGTGGGCTGCGGCACGTTGGGTTCTGCAGGACCTTTGGGCAGGAGCAACAGCCCTTGAGGGTGGTTATCCTCCCGTGGACTTGGCGCCGTCCTGACCTTCTTTGATTTCGGAAAGCGCTTACGACACGGCGAGTCGCGTCATTCTGGCGCCGAGGAGGCTCAAAGAAGGTCAGGACGGAGCTGGCACGGCCGTACCCGGCACACGCCCTATCGATCCCGCACTCCCCCCACCCACGAATCGACGGAAAATCGAGTAGGAGGGCCGGGTTTCCCGGCCCTCCTCTCACACCACCGTACGTGCGGGCCTCGCATACGG
>NZ_BAABKK010000034.1:0-83805 GCF_039543785.1 Arthrobacter gyeryongensis | reverse complement strand
GGCCCCTGGTCGAGCGAAGCGAGACCTGGGAGCCGGTGGGTGGGCCCACGGCGGCGAGGGCCCCTGGTTGAGCGAAGCGAGACCTGGGAGCCGCCGGGGACTAGAGTGAATTTCGTGAGTAGATCCGCCGCCTGGGACCACCCCCGCACGTCGTTGTACACCGATCACTATGAGCTGACCATGCTGGAAGCTGCCCTCCATTCGGGCGCGGCGCACCGGCGCTCCGTCTTCGAGGCCTTCGCGCGCCGACTGCCCGACGGCCGCCGCTACGGAATCGTCGCCGGCACCGGCCGGCTGCTTGAGGGGATCAAGGACTTCCGCTTCGGAGACGCCGAACTCGCGTTTCTCGATCAGCACAAAGTAGTTGACAGGCAGACACTGGACTTCCTCGCCGACTACAGGTTTTCCGGCGACATCTGGGGCTATCCGGAGGGCGAGGCCTACTTCCCCGGCTCCCCCATCCTGATCGTCGAATCCACGTTCGCGGAAGCGTGCATCCTGGAAACGTACATCTTGTCCGTGCTCAACCATGACACCGCGATTGCTTCGGCCGCCTCCCGGATGACCAGCGCGGCGGGCAACCGGCCGTGCATCGAGATGGGCTCCCGGCGCACCCAGGAGGAATCCGCGACGGCGGCAGCCCGTGCCGCGGTCATCGCCGGTTTTGGCAGCACTTCCAACCTTGAGGCCGGCCGGCGGTACGGCATCAAGACAGTGGGCACGGCCGCCCACTCGTTCACGCTCCTGCACGACACCGAGCGCGAGGCCTTCGAAGCGCAGATCGCCGCCTTCGGGCCGGGCACGACGCTCCTGGTGGACACATACGACGTCGAGACCGGGGTACGCACCGCGGTGGAACTCGCGGGTGACAAGCTCGGGGCCGTCCGGCTGGACTCCGGGGATCTCGTTGCCCAGGCCCAATGGGTCCGCGAGCTGCTGGACAATCTCGGCAACACCAACACCCGGATCGTCGTTACCTCGGATCTCGATGAATACGCCATCGCGGCCCTGCAATCGGCGCCGGTGGATGTGTACGGCATCGGCACGTCTTTGGTCACTGGATCGGGAGCGCCGACGGCCAGCATGGTCTACAAGCTCGTCAGCCGGACCAACGATGCCGGGGAATTCGTTCCGGTGGCCAAGGTAGCCAAAAACAAGGCCAGCGTGGGCGGCCGCAAATACGCCCTGCGCAAACTCAACGAACTCGGCATCGCCACCCAGGAGATCGTGGGCATCGGACACCGGCCGGAGGACGACGGCAACGACCGCCCGCTGCTCCAGCAGTTCATCAAGAACGGCGAACTGCTCCCGGGATGGACGGGACACGAGGGCGTCGTCCGGGCACAGGAACGCCACGCGGCCAGCATGGCCGAACTCCCCCCGGTAGTCCGGCGGCTGCAGCGCGGCGAGCCGGCAATCCCCACCGTCTATGAGGAGGACTGAATGTCCCGTGCCCTGATTATCGTGGACGTCCAGAATGATTTCTGCGAGGGCGGGTCCCTCGCCGTGGAAGGTGGCGCCGCCACGGCTGCCGCCATCAGCGAATACCTTGACGAGAACCACCAGCACTTCGACCATGTCGTGGCCACGCAGGACTGGCACGTAGACCCGGGCAGCCATTTCTCGGAAACACCGGACCTTGTGGACAGTTGGCCCCCGCATTGCCGCGCAGGGAGCAAGGGCGCCGAACTCCACCCCGATCTCGACGCCGAGTACATCCAGGCTTACTTCCGCAAGGGACAATACACCGCGGCCTACTCAGGCTTCGAAGGAGTCCTGGCTCCCGAAGACGAAGTGCCCATGGGCGAACTAGCGCCCGGCGCCGACCCCTCCGTCGAGCTGGACGAGGACGCCCTCGGGCTCGACGACTGGCTGCAGAGCCACGGAGTAGAGGAAGTGGTGGTGGTGGGTATCGCCACGGACTACTGCGTCAGGGCCACGGCACTGGACGCCGTGCAGGCCGGTTACTCCGTGACAGTGATCGGCGAACTCACCGCCGGAATCGCGGAGGATCTTGACGAGACCTACGCGGAACTGGAAGAGAACGGCGTCGAACTGGGACAGCGCTAAGGGCAGTAGCCCTGCCACGCAGTCCTACTTCCGTCCGATGAACCAATCCTGGAGCTTGCGCAGCCGTGACTGCAATTGCTCCTCGTTAGCCTGCGCGACTGCCGGTCCGCCGCACACCTCGCGCAACTTGTTGTGGACGACGCCGTGCGGGGTACCGGTGCGGGCCGACCAGGCCGCCACGTTTTTTGCGAGCTCATTGCGCAGGTCCATCAGCATGCGGTGGTCCGGAACCGCGGGTGACGCGGCGGCAGCCAAAGGAGATTGGCGCTTCTTCCTCGACTGCTGATCATGCTGCCGCTGCCGGAGCAAGGTTCCTACTTGTTCAGCGTCGAGCAGCCCGGGGATCCCGAGGAAATCAAGTTCGTCCTCGGAGCCGATATCGGCTCCCGTGCCGAATTCGCCGCCGTCGAACAGCACCCTGTCAAAGGATGCCTGCGAATCGAGGGCCTCGAATTTGCCCTTCTCAAGGGAGTCTGAGGCCTTCTCTTCGCGGTTGGCCTCGGCCATCAGGTTCTCTTCGGGGTTGAAGAGGCCGTCCGGATCTTCCTTCTCGGGCCGGTCCAGTGCGTGGTCCCGCTCGGCTTCCATGGAGTTGGCCAAGGCCATGAGGGGCGGAACCGACGGCAGGAAGACCGACGCCGTTTCCCCGCGTTTGCGGGCACGGACGAAGCGGCCCACGGCCTGGGCGAAGAACAGGGGCGTGGACGTGGACGTCGCGTAGACGCCGACGGAAAGCCGGGGGACGTCGACACCTTCGGACACCATCCGGACAGCCACCATCCAGCGCTTGTCGCTTGCGGTGAACTCCTCGATCTTGTGCGAAGCCTTGGAATCATCGGACAGGATCACCGTGGGCGACTGACCTGTGATCTTCTTGAGCTGACCTGCATAGGCGCGGGCGTCGTCGTGATCCGTGGCAATGACGAGGCCGCCGGCGTCGGGCACGGTACGGCGCACCTCGCCGAGGCGCTTGTCGGCGGCAGCAAGAACCGCGGGGATCCATTCACCGCCGGGGTTCAGCGCGGTCCGCCATGCCTGGGAGGTGATGTCCTTGGTGACGGCGGCCTCGCCGAGCGATGCCGCCATTTCATCTCCCGCGCTGGTACGCCAACGCATCTGGCCCGAATACGCCATGAACAGCACAGGACGGACAACGTGGTCCCTCAAGGCGTTGCCGTAACCATAGGTGTAGTCCGCCTTCGAGCGGCGGATGCCGTCGCGGTCTTCGGCGTATTCCACGAAAGGGATGGGTGAGGTATCGGAACGGAACGGCGTGCCTGTGAGCGCCAAGCGTCGCGCGGCAGGATCGAAGGCCTCGCGCAATCCGTCGCCCCAAGACAACGCTTCGCCACCGTGGTGGATTTCATCGAGGATGACCAGCGTGCGGGCGGCCTCGGTCTTGGCCCGGTGGAGCATGGGCTTGCTCGCCACCTGCGCATAGGTGACCGCGACGCCGACGAAGCCCCTGCCGTGCTGGCCGTCGGAATTCTTGAAGTTCGGATCGATGGCAATGCCCACCTTGGCCGCGGCGTCCGCCCACTGCCGTTTCAGGTGGTCAGTGGGAGCGACGATCGTCACGCGGTTCACGGTTCCACTATCGAGGAGTATTGAGGCAATCCGCAGGGCGAAGGTGGTTTTACCTGCTCCCGGCGTTGCCACGGCGAGAAAATCGCGCGGGCTCGCGTTGAGGTAAAGGTCCAGCGCTTCCTGCTGCCAGGCGCGCAGTTTCGGGGCGGTTCCCCAGGCTGCGCGTTCCGGATATGCCGGAGGCAGCGCGGGGCCGCCGAAGAGTGTTTCAGTCACGCGGATTCCCCCCGACCAGCAACGATTCCAAGCAAGTCCGCTGCGGCCAGCGAAACCCAAATAACCACAAAAAACACCAATCTGTTCCGGACGCGCCGAATCACGCAGGGCAGCAAACAGGCAGGAGAAAGCACTCCCCCGCCTACTACCAGGAAATACCCGACTACTGGGGCTTACTCGCTACTTGGAGCCGCCCGGGCCGCCTTTGTCTCCGCCGTCGTTACCGGGGCGAAGTCCTTCATAGATTTCTTTGCACTCGGGGCAGACCGGGAACTTCTGCGGGTCCCGGCCAGGGGTCCACACTTTCCCGCACAAGGCAATCACGGGTTCGCCTGTCAGGGCGGACTCCATGATCTTTTCTTTGCGGACATAGTGCGAGAAGCGCTCCCGGTCACCGGGTTCCACTTCTTGGCGCACTTCCTCGCGCTCAATGGTTGCAGTGGAAGTTCCGGCTCCGGAAAGCTCGCGCATGGGATCGTTTTCGAATGGGTCCGGAGGCAGCGTCGTCATGCCATCCATCTTAGCCGCTGATGCTTCGCGATCAGATGCACCGTGTCAGATGCTCTGCCATTTCGGCTTGTTGTCATAGGTGTGGCGATAGTAGTCGGCGAGCTTGAGCGAGGAAGCCGCAGCCTCATCGATCAGGATGGTAGCGTGCTGGTGCATTTGCAACACCGATGCCGCGCAGATGGCCGCCACAGGCCCCTCGACAAAGTCCCTGACGGTCTGGGCTTTCTGCGCGCCTGTGGCAATCAGGACAACGTGCCGGGCGTCCATGATGGTTCCCAAACCCTGCGTGACCACGTGGTGGGGAACGTCGTCGATACTCTTGAAGAAGCGCGCGTTGTCCTTGCGGGTCTGCTCGATCAGCGTCTTGATCCGGGTCCGCGACGCGAGCGAGGAGCCGGGCTCATTGAATCCAATATGGCCGTCCGTGCCCACGCCAAGGATCTGCAGGTCAACGCCGCCGAGTGCCCGTATGGAGTCCTCGTATGCCTCGCAGGCTGCGGGAAGGTCGGCCGCCGTACCGTCCGGGCTGTGGACGTTGGCGGGGTCGATATTGACCCGGTCCGTGAATTCACGGCGGATGACTTCACGGTACGACTCCGGATGCCCGGGTTCGAGCCCGACGTATTCATCAAGGGCGAAGGCGTGTGCCTGGCTGAAGTCGAGTCCCTTTTCCTGGTGGCGGCGCGCCAGTTCGTCATAGACAGGGAGCGGAGAGGACCCTGTGGCCAGGCCTAGGACCGCGTTCGGCTTTCGGCGGAGCAGCGCCTCGATGGCATCCGCGGCAAGCGCCCCGATCTGTTTGCTTCCCGGAAGGATGACAACTTCCATCGTCCACGACCTTTCTAGCTGTGTTTCCCGGATGAACTGGTTCAAACTTGAGGTTATCCCATGTCCCATAACTTGTCATTGTTGGTCATGGAATCAACGATTGACGCTCAATTGTGCGAAGAGCTCGGGCCCGCGCCGGTCAAGCCAGCGTCCGCCGATCCGGACTCCCGACACGAACAATGCCACCCCAAGAACCGTACCAATTGCCAGATTGATCCATCCCCATAGCGGATCGCCCGTGACCGACTGGACAATCACGAGGGCAAGTTCCGGAAGGACCAGGAGGAACAGCACCGCCATTCCCCCGAACTGGACCGCCAGTGTCTGGGCAACGTTTCCCGGCGGCTTCTTGAACGGGCTGTCCCCGGGCAAAGGCACAGTGGACGTGTACCGCGCCGACACGACGGAGGCCAAGCCCAGGCCCGTGAACAGCACGCCCAGGGAAAGCCCCAGGAGACCGGGCAACCAGCCCCATTCGCCGGTCAGGAAAAAGGGCCCGACGGCGAAGATCAACACCACCGGGAGGGCGAATGCCAGGCAGGCCAAGGCCCGGCCGAGCCGGTCGTGAATGCCGCGGACCCCGGTGGCCAGATGCAGGGCAAATGCGGTGTTGTCGTAGGAGACATCCGCGGCAATGGACCATGCGAGGACAAAGGCAGATATGGGCCCCAGAATCACCAGCATGGAGTAGCTTCCGGACTGCCCGGACTGGAACAGGAAAATCACGGGCAACAACGGGACCACGATCAGCGAGGCTGCGTAGCGCGGATCGCGGATCCAGTAGCTGAGGGAGCGTGCGGCAACGGCACCGGTGGGAGTTGCCGGCAGCAGTCCGAACAAGCCAAGTTTCCCGCCGCGTTTCCTTGATCCACCGGAATATGGCGGAGTGACCAGCGCCCGCTTGAGCAGGGCATTCCACGCGGCAAACAACACGAGGAGAGTGGCGAGGGCGATCAATGCCTTCAGGCTGGCGGCGGCAACTTCTCCGGACGCCAGATCCCCGCCAAGCGACCAGGAAGCTCCGAGTGGAGTCCAGGAGACCGTCCGGGCAAGTTCCGGGAGGTAGCCTGTGGAACCGGACATTCCCCTGAAGACGCCGGCCACGATCGGTCCCATCAGCACGAGTGGCACAAAGACCACAATGCTGCTCACATCTTTGAAACGGCGGGAGGCCGCGAGGCTGGCAGTCGCCGTCGTAATGACTTTCGACAAGACCACGCAGCTCAGCACGCCCAGCACGGCACCCAGCAGGGCGCCGAGCACCGCCGGCACGTTGCGCCACCATGTCGCCGCGGTGAATAACGCCACAATCGTCGTGGACAAGCCCGGCAATCCGATGAATCCGGCGAGGGCAAGCCCGGTCAGCAGCTGGCGCATCGGGATCGCCGACGTCGTGAAGCGGGAAGGGTCAAGCGTCATGTCAGCGGCCGAGGCCATCAGGGGCACGATTGCCCAGGCCAGGATCGCGGCAGCGCCACCGAGGACGACGGCGGTGTGGGCCGTCTCTGCGTCGGCCCACCGCAGGGCGACGAGCGTCACCACGAGGGTCGCGACGACTCCCAGCGCATAGAGCCCGCCGATCGCGATGCCCACAAGCTGGCCCGGGCTGCGCCGGAAGCCGTTCCGCAGGAGCCGCCACTTCAGGCTCAGAAGGTGCGCAACCATTCCAGGCCCCCCGTCTGGTTTCCGCCGCCCACGAGCTGCACAAACCGGTCCTCGAGCGTGGCACCGTCACGGACCTCGTCGACGGTTCCGGCGGCGAGGACCCTGCCGGCAGCCACGACGGCTACGTGGTCGCACATGCGCTGCACAAGGTCCATGACGTGGCTCGAGACGATGACCGTCCCTCCCGAGGCCACATAGTTGTCAAGAATTCCCCTGATGTTGGCTGCCGAGACGGGATCCACGGACTCAAAGGGCTCGTCCAGCACCAGCAGCCTGGGCGCATGGATGAGCGCCGACGCGAGGGCAATCTTCTTTGTCATGCCGGCGGAGTAGTCAACCACGAGGGTGCCGGCGTCGTCGCTGAGATCCAGCGCGGCCATCAGCTCTCCCACCCTTTGGGCAACGACGTCCCTGTCCATGCCACGGAGCAAGCCGGCGTAGGTGACAAGCTGTTCACCCGTCAAGCGGTCGAAGAGACGGACGCCGTCGGGCAGTATCCCCATCAGTTTCTTGGCTTCGAGCGGCTTCGTCCACACATCCACGCCGTGGATGTAGGCCGTCCCGAAATCCGGCCGCAAGAGCCCCGTGGCCATGGACAACGTGGTCGTCTTGCCCGCCCCGTTGGGACCGACGACGCCGTAGAAGGAGCCGGCGGGGACATCCAAGCTGATGCCGTCGACGGCGATTTTGCCGCCGAAGCGTTTTGCCAGTCCGCGCAGGGCCAAGGCAGGCACCGGGGAGATGGGAGGGGAACCGGGAAGCTGGACAGTCATGCAGCCAGCCTAGCCCCGGGGACGGTTCCAGGAGTCGTCCCGGAGGGGGAACTACGGGCCCCTTTTCCGGAGCAGCCTCATCCCAAAGGACTAGCTCTTAGAAGCTGTGCCGTGGAACCGCGCGCTGATACTGCGGCGCCCAATCCAAGGGGAAGCCGAGTTCAAAAGCCGCGCGAAGCCACCAGTGCGGATCGCGGAGGGCTGCCCGTGCCATGAATACGCCATCGGCTTGGCCCGTGGCCACCGTGTGTTCGGCCTGTCCTGAGGATGTCAGGAAGCCGACTGCACCGGTGGGAACCCCAGCTTCGCGCCGGATCTGTTCCGAGAATCCCGTCTGGTATCCAGGACCCGCCTTGATCCGCTGGTGGGCCACAGCGCCCCCGCTGGAGACGTCCACCAAGTCCACGCCGTGCTCGGCCGCCGCCCGTGCAAGGCGCACGGAGGCGTCAATGTCTACGCCACCCTCGGCCCAATCACTGGCGGATATCCGCAGCAGCAACGGCATCGAATCGGGGATGACCGCACGGACGGCGTCGATGACCGCAAGCATCAAGCGGTTTCTTGCCGCCTCGCTGCCTCCCCAGGAATCGTCGCGCTTGTTGATCAAGGGGCTTTGGAATTCGTGCAGGAGGTAGCCATGCGCGCCGTGGATCTCCACCGTGTCGAACCCGGCATCCACGGCCCGTGAGGCTGCCGCCGCGAAATCCGAAATCACGGCGTGGATGTCCTCATCGCTCATCGCAAGCGGACTTGCAAGGCCGGCAAACGCCTCGTTACCCGGCCCCCGGGCCACCCACCCGCCATCGGACTCCGCGACGGATCCGCTCTCTCCGGCGAACGGCCAGTAGGTGGAAGCCTTGCGGCCGGCGTGCGCCAGTTGGACGCCGATCTTGCCGCCCACGGCACTGTTGCGGTGGACGAAGTCCACAATCCGCTCCCAGGCGGCCGCCTGCTCGTCCGTGTACAGTCCGGCGTCGCGCGGACTGATCCGCCCCTCGGGGCTGACGGCCGCTGCCTCGGTGAGGATGAGGGCCGCGCCGCCCGTGGCAAACGCGCCAAGATGCACCAGGTGCCAATCGTTGGGCACGCCGCCCCCGCCGTCGGGCGAGCAGCTGTACTGGCACATCGGGGAAACCCAGCCACGATGCGGCACCGTCAAGGAGCGCAATTGAAGCGGGCTGAACAACGCCGGTTGCGTCATTAGAAGAGGACCCGCGCCAGACCTTGCCGGGCCTTGGCGACGCGTTGGTCCGAAATGCCGACGACGTCGAACAGTTCCAGCAGACGCACACGCGCCGCCTCACGCTCGGGACCGAAGTTGCGGCCAATGAACGCGATGATGCGGTTGAACGCGTCTTCGATGTGTCCACCCGAGATGTCGAGGTCGGCCACCGTGAGCTGTACTTCGATGTTGTCCGGCTCCTCCGCCGCCCGCTGACGCATGGCTTCAGCTTCCGTTGCCGTCAGGAGCTCGAGCCTGCCCATCAGTTCCACCTGGGCGAGTCCGGCCTTCGCCTCGGCATCAGCCGGCTTCTCAGCGAGCGCCTGGCGGTAGGCAGTGGCCGCTGCGGCGTAATCTCCGGCTTCAATGGCATCGAAGGCTGCCTGGTGCAGCGGAGGCAAAGGACGGGCCTCCGCATCAGCGGCGCCCGCGCCGATGCTGCCTGTCACTCCGTTGGCTTCGGCCACCTTGAGGAGTTCGTCGATGAGGGCGCGGATTTCCTGGTCCGACGCGGGCCCCTCGAAGAGCGGCACGGGCTGGCCCTTCAAGACCGCGACGGCGGTGGGGATGGCCTGGACCTGGAATGCCTGCGCAAGCTGCGGGAACGCGTCAACATCCGCCGCAGCCAGCACGACTTTGCCGGCGTAACCTTCGACGACAGCTTCGAGGCTGTGGAGGAGGGTCGAAGCCTCCAGGGATCGGTTTGACCACAAAAGGAAAAGGACGGGAATCTGTGCGGACAGCTGGACGAGGTCCTGGAAATTGGCCTCGGTGGCATCTACGCGAAGGGGCTGGCTGCCGCCGGGGCTTCCGCCGGACGCAGCCGGGGCACCATTCGGTGCCGCCGGCGCAGGGCGCCGCAATGCAGAGAGGTCGACGGCGCCGCGCAGGTTGAGCTGGCTGGCGGCGGCTGGAGAGACGGGACGGGATCCTGGCGAACTCATACCGTCCACTCTAGCCGCTGCGCCAACAGCATTTGCCTACTGGAAGCTGGCCCCCACCAGACCGCGCACCGCGGCAACGAGCTTCATGGGAGCAGTCGAACCTGCCGGTGGAATGTAAATGGCTACCGACTCCGAGAAGGTCTGCACGAGGCCGACTTTCGTGGAATCCCCGCCCGCGAGCACTGCCGCGGCTTTGTCCACGGTCAGGGTGTCGCCATCCGACTTGGGCTTGCTGGTGAAATCGAAGTTCAGCTTTCCCACGACCACCGCGCCGCCGTCGGACGTCCGGAACACAGCCGTATCCGTCGGAGAGGGCGTGTGCGTGAAGGTGAAATTGCCGTTGGTGCCGGACTTGACGGTGCTCGCCTGGTAGTCAAGGACGTCGGCAATGTAGGGCGAATTGGTGCCTTCCACGAGCTTGTCCTTGAACGCCGAATCGGCCTTCGTCAAGCGATCGCCCAGGGCTGCCATCGCCTCGGTCCCGCTGTACTGCAGCCCGGGCTTGTCTCCGGCCGCCAACTGCGCGGTTCCGCCCAGGGGAATCGCCGGGAAGGACGTTCCGGGCTGAAGCGGGGAAGTGCTCTTCAGCTTGTAGTTCTCCCGCGGCGAGGCCTGCACGAGGGTCAGGACCTGGGGAACCACGTTGCCATCGCCCTGGGTCAGGGCGATCACTGTGCGTGGCCAGGTTCGCTGGGTGGAGATGACGCTGCCCAGCAGTTTGCTGGAGCGGACGGGCATCCGCGCCTCGTGCGTGGCGACCTGGGACCGGATCTTATAGTTCTGTGTCCGCACCTGCAGCTCCGTGCCGTCAACCCTGGGAGCGAGTTTGGAGGCATCACGAGCGGCATCCCCGGCAGCCACGGCGCCGGCGACCTGATCCAGGATGCGCTTGAGCTGCGCGTCCACCAAGACGGGGACGTTCTGCGCACCGGCGGTCCCTGCGGGGCTCGCCGTCGCGGATCCGGAGGGTGCCGCGGATCCGGAGGGAGAAGGAGTCTCGGCCGCTTGGGCGCTTGCCGCGGTGCCACCGACGAGGGCGGTCACAACAGCTGCAGCTACAAGCGAAATACGAAGTGCGGGACCCCCGCTTGTGCCTTTGTTGGTCTCCTCGGCAGGTGCGTCCTCGTCGATGATTTCCTTGCCGGTTTCCTTGGCACTGTCTTCGCCGGCGGTCTCCGGAACAGTTTCCGTGTTCGCATCGCCCCGCGGACCGTTCGGGCGGGATCCCCGGCCCCTGGTGAACTTGCTGACGAACGGCAACGCCGCACCCGCGGCGATGAGAATCGCGCCAATGACAATAAGCGGGACCGCCCACGGCATAGTGGCATCGTTGGCGAACGTTATGGAGACCGACGACGGCGCCGGCTTGGTTCCGTCGCTAGCCAGGAGGAGGGACCAGTTGCCGCTCGCGGGAGGGGTGAAGGTGTAGTCCAGCTGTCCGTCGGCGTTCTCCGTTTGCACCCACAAGTCCGATCCGGCAGGCGACGGAGCATTTGCTTCGCCGTCGGTGCCGGCGAGCTGGAGGGACTTGCCGTCCTCTGAGACACCGGTGATGCTGTTGTGCGCGGTCTTGCCTACCCACGCCTCGACGTCATCCGGACGTCCGATAGCCAACACGAACTTGCCATCGCCCTTGATGCTGATTTGTCTGGGACCGCCCTTGTGGGTCAACACGTCTTGGGTGATCACGGTCAGCGGAGCAGCTTTGGAGTCACCGGGGGCGGACGCGGTCACGGTCTCGGCCGGAGCCCAAAAGGTCAGCTGGCCAATGCCGGCCAACAGTGTCAGCAGGCCAAGCAGCACCAGCGAAACTGCAGTCTTCAATCGCACAGGAATACCAATCATCAGCGGTCGTTGAACTTCAAGGGTAACGGTTTTGTTACCAAGGAGTCAGTTCGGGGCCCTCCCGTAGGGCTTCCCGCGGCATGGCTCACCCTCTAGAATTCGCCAATTCCGGCCTGCTGATAGTGTGGCGAACAACATGACATCGGGCGCTCCTGGAGCCTGACCGCGGAACGAAAAGGCAGCTGAAGCACGTGAAAGAGCGCAAGGATCCCACTCCCGCCGAACAAGGACCGGGGACCAGCCCGGATGGCTTGGCTGATGGATCTGCCCGGGACGGCAAAGATCACGGTGAGGGACTGATGGCGTCCTTCGTGCGCCGCCTCCGCCAGCCCATTCCCGGCGCCCAACCGCGGGTCCGTTTCGAAATGCCTCCCGAATTTGAGCACGATGCGACAACCGCACAAGCCCTGGATGAATCCGACGGCCCGCGCTTCGGTTCCCCCGGCCCGAGGATGTCCGCGCAACATCCGCTGTACGTCGGCTTCATGGGCACGGCCGGCGTCGGCGTCGCCCTCATGCTGTATTACATCGGCACCAGTACCGTCCAACTGTTGTTGTGGATCGTTACGGCCCTGTTCATTGCCTTGGGACTTGACCCCGTGGTCCGCGGGCTTGAGGAGCGCAAGGTGCCGCGCCCTGCCGGCGTCGTCATCGCCGTCGGGGTCCTCGTTGCTGGAGTAGCGGCGTTTTTCGCTACCCTGATCCCCACCATCGTGGAACAGGTCTCGCAGATCGTGCGGCAAGCTCCGGACTGGATCCGGGGCTTCGTGGATTCGGATTTCTTCCGCTCCCTCGACAGCCAATTCGGCGTCCGCGACAAGATCAGCCAGGAGCTCGACAAGTTCGTCAAGAATCCCGACGCCATGGGGGGTATCTTCGGCGGCGTCGTCGGTTTCGGATCCACGGTGGCCAACGGGGTCTTCGGAACGCTGATCGTCCTGGTCCTCAGCCTCTACTTCCTCGGTGCCCTGCCTGCCATGAAGAGATGGGGATACCGGCTCGCACCACGGTCGCGCAGGCCCAGGGTGGAGGCGCTGTCCGAGGAGATCACACGCTCGGTGGGCAACTATGTGATCGGCCAGGTTTGTGTCGCCCTGCTCAACGCGCTGTTCGCGTTCATCGTCATGAGCATCCTGGGCATTCCGTTCAGCGTCCTGCTGGCTTTCGTGGTTGCCCTGCTTGCGTTCATCCCCTTGGTGGGAGGCTTGATTGCCGCTGTGGTGGTCATCCTGGTAGCCCTGACCGCCGGCTGGCAGACCGCCGTGATCTACGCCATCTGCTACTTCGCCTATCTGCAGTTCGAGGCCTACTTCATCTCGCCGCGCATCATGCAGAAGGCCGTTGCCGTCCCGGGTGCTGTTGCCGTGATCTCGGTGATCGCGGGCGGCAGCCTACTGGGCGTGCTCGGCGCCTTGATCGCCATCCCGACGGCGGCAGCCATCATGCTGCTGATCAAGGAAGTCTTCATCGTCCGGCAGGACCGCCACTAGGCAGTGGCCACTGGGCCTGTCCATTGGCGCGGAAGGCCGTGCGGTCCCGCACCGGCTTCCGTCACGTCGTCCACGATTTCGTCCAAGACCCGGGCCGCGTACTTCTCACCGACCCACAGGTGCTTCGCGCCGTCGATCCCCAAGACCCGGGCCTGGGGCACCAGGCTGAATCGTTCGGCGGCCTCGGCGGGCTGCAGATAGTCGTCGTGTTCCGGAACCAGGACCGTCAGCGGCTTCCCCGAAGCAGCCCATTCCTTCAAGTGCACATCCGTGGCACGGTGGAGCGGCGGGGACAGGAGGACGGCACCCTCCACTTGGGAAGCCACGGGCTCCACGGCACCGTACATCAAGGCCAGCTCGGTGCCGAAAGACCAGCCCACCAGCCAGCGATTAGGAAGCCCGCGTTCCACCGCGAAGCGAACAGCGGCCTCGACGTCGTACCGCTCACCGATTCCTTCGTCGAACTGCCCCTGGCTGGTACCCCGGGGCGAATGCGTTCCCCGCGTGTTGAAGCGCAGGACCGCGACGCCGGCGAGTGCCGGAAGCCGATAGGACGCCTTCCGGTAGACGTGCGAATCCATGAAACCGCCGTGCGTGGGCAGGGGGTGCAGCGTAATAAGGGTCGCCGAGATCTCGCCCGATTCCGGCAGTGCCAGCTCGCCCACAAGCAACTTGCCGTCTTCGGTGCGGAACTCCACGTTTTCGCGGTGCGCCGGCAAAACCGTGGATGCCCTGATGTCCGTGGCAGACTCCGGCTGGCTGAAAACGAGGGAAGCGGGATCGAAACTCATGCTTCCAAGCTTAAGTGCTCAGCGGTACCTGTACGTTCGGCCCGTCCAGCAGTTGTTGTGCCAGTGGCGCCGTTCCGCCAACCCTGCGGCATCGCCGAAGAGATGCGACTCGGACCACACCACCAAATGGGCGATTCCGGGCACGATGGCCATCGAACAACCAGGACATATATAGGTCTTCTCGGCATTCCGTGCGGTCATGGTCCGGACCATCCAGTCGCCGTCGGGGGCACTTTCCCTGCGGGCAATGCCCGAACGGGCACGTTCCAGATCCAGTTCCGGCGACTCGCCTGTCCGTTTCCAGCTTGCCTTGGCTGATTCGGTGCGTCGGGGGCGGTTGGAGCGGGGCATGACTCCATTCTGCCCCAGTCGCCAGTTGCGCGCGGCGGGGGCAGCGGCAGCGGCAGCGGCAGAGGAAGTAAAGTGGAGCGGGTGCGACTCGTCATAGCCCGTTGTTCCGTAGATTACGTTGGCCGCCTCAAGGCCCACCTCCCGCTTGCCACCCGGCTTTTGCTCGTCAAATCCGATGGTTCCGTGTTGGTCCACTCCGACGGCGGCTCCTACAAGCCGCTCAACTGGATGAGCCCACCCGCTTCCTTGCGGGTGACCACGCCGGAGGAAACCGAAGTCGAAGAAGGCGTGGTGGAGCAGTGGACCGTGCAGTCGGCCAAGACCGATGACCGGCTCATCATCAACATCTACGAGCACCTCCACGACACGTCCCACGACCTCGGGACGGACCCCGGGCTCATCAAGGACGGCGTCGAGGCCGATCTGCAGCGACTGCTCGCCGAGCAGATCGAAACCCTTGGAGCAGGCTATTCGCTCATCCGGCGCGAGTACTTCACTGCCATCGGTCCGGTGGACATCCTCGCCCGCGACGGTGACGGCAGGACAGTCGCCGTCGAACTCAAACGGCGCGGCGACATCGACGGCGTCGAGCAGCTCACGCGGTACCTCGAACTGCTCAACCGCGATCCGCTCCTGGCGCCGGTGCGGGGCATTTTCGCCGCCCAGCAGATCAAGCCGCAGGCGAAGGTCCTTGCCAACGACCGCGGAATCGACTGCATCACACTGGACTATGACGCGATGCGCGGCGTAGACGACAGCGAGTCGCGCCTGTTCTAGCTGGCTGTAGGCCGTCATCCCGGATAAACCGGGTCAGGCGCGGGCCCCGGCAACTAGAATCAAAACATGACTGTCCCAGACCGGCCTGTAACTTCTTCTGCGCCTGTGCGCCACTTGATTACCGGAACCATCGTCAGCGACGGTGTGGTGATCGAAGACGGCCTGGTGGCGGTTGAGGACGACCGCATCGCCTTCGCCGGGCCGGCCGCCGAATTCCACGAAGCAGCCTTCGAAGGGTTCGAGGAAACTCCCCGGACCGATTTCCCTGCGGAGCGGTACATCGTTCCCGGATTCGTGGATGTGCACTGCCATGGCGGCAACGGAGGCGACTTCCCCGGAGCCGATGAATCCTCGGCGCGCAAAGCCATCGATTTCCTGCACCGCTCCGGAACTACCACCCTCCTCGCCAGCATGGTCACCGCACCCCGGGAGGACCTGCTCCGCGGCATCGAGCTGTTCGTACGTTTGGCCGATGAAGGACTCGTCGCGGGAATCCACCTGGAGGGGCCTTTCCTCTCCCATGCCCGCTGCGGCGCCCAGAACCCTGCCTATCTGCTGGAGCCGGACCTGGACCTCATGACCGAGCTGGTTGAAGCCGCTGCCGGCAAGCTGGCCACCATGACCTACGCCCCCGAGCTTCCCGGCGCCGCGGCACTCGTGGACCTGATGACGTTCCACGGAGTGACGCCGTCTCTCGGCCATACCGATTGCGACGACGCGACGGCGGCCGCCTCCCTCACTGCGGCGCGGGAGGGCTTGGAATCCGCTGGTTTCGACGGCGTCAGCTCATTGCCGACTGTCACGCACTTGTTCAATGGCATGCCTCCTATGCACCACCGCTCCCCCGGCCCCGTGGCGGCCTCCCTTCGCACGGCCCAGGAGGGCAAGGCCGTGGTGGAACTGATAGCGGACGGCACCCACCTTGACCCGAGCACCGTCGCAACCGTTTTTCAGCTGGTAGGCGCCGCAAACGTCGTCCTTGTGACCGATTCAATGGCGGCGGCGGGACTCTCCGACGGAAACTACATGCTGGGCCCCTCGCCGGTGACCGTGACGGACGGCGTCGCTACTTTGGATGCGACGGGATCGATCGCCGGTGGCACTGCCACCATGCTCGACGTCGTCAGGCGCACCGTTGCGGCCGGCGTCGGGCTCGCCGACGCGGTTGCCTCGGCGACGGCGGTTCCCGCCGCGGTCCTGGGGCTCTCCGATGAACTCGGCGGCCTTCGCCGGGGCCTGCGGGCCGATCTCGTCGTCGTCGACAAAGAGCTTCAACTCGCGGGTGTATTGCGCAATGGGGATTGGCTGGCCTAGGCCGAATTTGCGGGCTCCCTATGGCGGATCCAATGGCTGGCGCGCGTTCTTCCGTTACCTTCTTTTTACTTAAAATTTGTCGGAATTCCCCAGCAGACCGTTGACCTCCAGTATTCGCCATGAAAGTGTTGTAGCAGTCTTTGTGTAGGTGTGATTCATGCTCGCAAGACGTGTTGCGAGCGTGAAGCTCCTGCGAAGCCAACCAGGCCCTGCCTGGACGGAAAACCAGGTCTTCTCGCGGAGTAACCAAGGCCGGCACGCGGTGTGCCGGACTTAAAAGTTCCACAATGAGGAGAAACAAAAATGGCACTGGGCACCGTTAAGTGGTTCAACGCTGAAAAGGGCTTCGGCTTCATTACCCCGGACGACGCTGAAGGCGACGTCTTTGTCCACTACTCCGAGATCCAGACCGGCGGATTCCGCACCCTCGACGAGAACCAGCGTGTTCAGTTCGAGATCGGTCAGGGCGCAAAGGGCCCGCAGGCCACCGGCGTAACCGCCGTCTAATTTGACTGCATGAATTCTGCCTGGCAGATTCAGGGAAGGGGTTCCGCACAGGATGCGGGACCCTTTTCCGTTCTCAGGCGACGACGGTGCGGAGAAGCCTCGCTGTTTGCCGGACCGACAGCCCCGGCAAGTATGCCCGGCTTAGTGCAGCGCCGATCGCGGGAATCTCCAGGCTGTCTTGGTAGTACATATACAAAGTCCTGTACTCCGGCTGGAACTTCGATTTGAAGCGGGCCAAAGAGCGGAATCCGTAAACAGGCTCCAAGGTCCTGCCAACGAGGTCGAGAATGCCCTCCAAGCCGGCTTCCCCGCCGGAGAATTCCTCGGTCTCCCCGGCCAAAGGCGAGCCCGAGAGGGAAATGACCTCCACTCCCTGTCGCAACTCGTAGACCGCCGAGGCAATCATGAATTCCATGATGCCCGGGAAGGCGTCGCTGCGCCGGCGCATGAAATCCAATGTCCAACTGATCACTTGGCCGTCACGGAACACCGGAAGCCAGCTGGTGACACCGAAGACAAACCCTTTGCCGTCGACGGCTATGCAGCAAAGCACTTCATCGTCCATCAGCTCGTCGAGGGAACCCAAGGTAAAGCCCATTTCAGGAACCTTCTTCCTGGCGGCCCACTCTTCCGACACTTCGCCGAGTTGCGAGCGTACGTGTTGCGGAAACTCCGAATAGCGCCCCCACCGGGCTTCAATCCCGGCCTTCAGTGCACGGTTCTTGGCCGTGCGGACGTTTTGCCACGCTTTGCCCGTGAACTCAAGGTCGCGGATGGATAGCCGCGTTTCCTGGGCGACCGCAATTCGGCGAAATCCCGTGGATTGCAGCATCGGCCACAATTCCTCGGTGCAGGAATATAGGCACGGCACCAAGGCATGGTGTGCGCAGTAGTCCAGGAATCCCTCGGTCGCGGCAGTGGCTTGTGCGGGATCACCGAACGGACCGGCCAGGGTCAGTGCGACGTTTCCGTGCTGCTGGTAGGCAACACCGGCGTCCATTCCGGGAGTGAACCAGAACTTGTTCGGCTCCCATAACGCCATCCACGACAGGGACTCCCCGCCGCGCTTGACCAAATCCCTGGCCGCCAAGCGAGCTGGATCGTCACCGCCGGGGCCGTGCTGCCGTTTGAGAAGGAGCGTCCACACCGCGCCCATGGCCACAAGCCAGAAGATGATCCCCGACCACGCGAACAATATCGACTCGGCGGCGCTTCGCTCTGCGAACACGCGGCCGAAAGCCGTGGGTATGGGCAAGGGAAGATACTGTCGTACGAGTTCCGCAACGAGGCCCTGGATGCCGCCGTCGTGCGCCAAACCACCCGAGCCGAGCCAGGCCCCGGTGTAGCCACTCGCCAAAATGAGCCACGTACCACCAACCAGCCAGGCCATCTTCCGGCGGAGCGGTGCCCTCGATCCCACCACAAAGTTGCCCCTGAACAGGAAAAGCAGAACCGCCAGGACTAGAGGAACCAGGGCGAGGGTCAGAATGTGGAACACTGCGGAGCCCATGACGACGGTACGGCCCCGTCCTGGAAAATGCGGAATGCTGGCAAACAGCACCAGGTAGGCAAAGGACAGCGCCACCACGCCAAGTTGCACGCCGATGGCGATTTTCAGGGCCAAGCGCCTTCCTTGGCGCATGCCCACCGCGCAGATCAGGAGAAGCAACGCGGGTACCACCGCGAGGGCGACGCCGGCGGGCCCGGGATAGCCCTGGCGTCCAAGTTGAAGGCAGTTGATGTCCACGGTTCCACCGCAGTTCGCCTGCAATTGGTTGAGCGTGGGAACAGGGTTCAGGACCATTTCGCGGAGCAACGCCAGCGGCCCCGCGGGGCTCCTCACCGCACCCGCCGCTAAGGGCCCGACGCCGAAAATCGCCACCATGAGGGACAGCAGGTTTCGCGTTTCACGCCTGGTCGCCCGGTGGCTCGGTTGGATGCCGTTGTCGAGCTGGAGCCACAGACCGGCCCCCAGACCGAGCACTGCACCGGTCAGGGCCATGACAGCCGAGGGGTCGCCAACGTACAGGACCAAGAGAAGCGCCACGGACACGACAGTCGCCCTCAGGCGCCGACGCCACAGAGTCGGTAGGAGGCCACTGGCCGCCATCGAGACGAAGAGCGTCGCCGGAAGGGGCCCGCAGGTCCTGGCATCCATCATCCGTCCCAGCCAGCCGTCGTCGGCATAGGCTGCCAACTGGACCACCAGCAAAAAGGCGGTGACCGTGGCAAACTGCCCGCCAAGGAAGCCCGCCGCTGTGCGGAACCAGCCCAGCTTGCGCTCTGAAGAACCCAACAACACGACCAACAACAATGAGCTCATGACGTAGTCGAGAGGGTTGGCGGCAAAAAACATCGAGGTCCAGATGGACCACCAGTCCCCCGACTTCAATCCTCCGCCGCTCACGCTCGAAAGATGCCGCAACACGTCAGGGCCGTACCCGAGATCGGAGTCGAAGATCGCCGGAGCGAGAAGGTAAAGCGCGAGCACAATCACCGTGAAGGGGATCGCGCCAATATGGGCAGCCACGTTGCCCAGGATGGCCCGGGCAAGGGTTGCCACCATCTTCCGGGCGGGCCCGGCATCTTCGGGGTCAGCCTGGTTCTTGGACAATTGGGCTTCCTGGGTACTCACCGGACGAGTCCCCACCGGGGCGCCAGGAATTCCATTGCCGAAGGAAGCTCTTGCACGGCCACGGCCCACGAATGGCCAGCTCCGGAAACTGGAGCATGCCTGATATCGAACCCGGAAGTAGTAGCGGCTGCCGCCAGCTCGGCGGCGTAGCGGACGAATTCGCCGTCCGCGGCCCCGACGGCGAAGAAGCCTGCATGGCCATCGTAGCGTCGCTGTTTCATCAGGTTCAACGGCGTGAGGGCGTCGAAGGCGGCAGAGTCCCCGCCAAATGCGGTCTGGATGGTCCGCTGGCGATCAGGGCCAAGTGAAGGCTCCCGCTCTCCAGAGAAAGCGATGAAAGAAGGGTAGATTTCCGGATGCAGCGTGGTCATCTGAACGGCACAGGTTGCACCGAAGGAGAACCCGCCGACCGCCCACTTCCTTGGGTCGGCGGAAACCTCGAGCGTCGAGTTGATCCAGCGCGGAACGTCGATCGCGAGGTAAGTGTCGGCACGCGCGATCCGGCTATCCATGCACATGGTGTTTGCGGTATCCGACCCGTTTGGATCGACCACGACGACGACGGGCGCCACGCCTCCGTGCCGGGCGGCGAAGGTATTCATGGCCGGTTCGAGCAGGCCTCCGGTCAGCCAATCCGCGGGACGTCCGGGCTGGCCGGCAAACAGGACAAGCACAGGAAGTTGGCTGCGATCAGCGGCTTGGTATGCCGGTGGCAGGTAGAGGAAAGCGTCCTGGGCCTTGAAGCCGGATTCGATTCCGGGAATCGATGCCCTGCGGACTATTCCCCCGTCAGGCAGTGAGACGGGCAGGGTCCGGGAAAAACCCCTTTTGAGCCCTTCCTCAAGCTGGGGGATCCGTCCCACATTGTGGCCGAAGAGATCAGCCGCCGTGTGATTGAGCCCGAAGTAGCTGTTGATCTGCAGGGCGGAGAGGAGCAGCACGGCGACGAAAGAGACCCCTGCGGCGCTCCTGCCGCGCCACGACGAACGAGGAAGCCGAAAAAGGAAGAGAGCCAATGCGGAGAAGGCAACCGTCGACCAAGCGAGGACGTCGAAGGGGAGATCCTCCGGGAATACGGTCAGGACGTTGACGAGCAGCCAATGAATGACCGCGACAACTCCACTTGCCACAACAAGCGACACAACTATGGAAAGCAACCAGCGCCGGTCTCGTCGCAGGAGCAGGAGGAATGCGCTCCCGGCAATTCCAGCGCCAAGGATGGTCCAATAGAACGGACCATCGACAAGGCTTAGGTTGTACAGGAATTCCACTGTCCTCAGCGCCAGGTGCCGACGCCCACCACAGGGCCGGCCTCCAGCCAGGACGACAATCCGGCGTAGGCATCAAATCTCATTGCCAGCATGAACGACTGGCCTTCATGCTGGAGTTCGACTACCACTACGTCGGGCTGAAGCCTCGTCCGTTCTTCCTCCGTGGGCTTCCGACGACCCAAGAGCTCCAAGGAGCTGCGGCGGAAGCTGTGTTTCGGACGGAAGCTGAGCGAGAGCAGGCGAAACCACTCAAGCTCCGAGTCTTGATAACGACAAACCCCCATCCGCCAGCTGTTTCCAGCCGTGCAAATGGAGGCGTCGACTGTGCCCAGGGCGCGCCGCAAATTGAAGCGGCGCACCCCGACGAGGCACAGTGTGAAAATCAGCAACGCAAACACCGTTGCCAAGGCGATGAACGGAATAGCAGAATCGTCCATCAAGGTCTTGCTATCGGATCCCCGCAGTAGCTGAATCGCCCAGCTGGGCGTTGTCAGCGACGATCACCACGCGGTTGTTGTCGACGGAGAAGAATCCGCCGTCCACAACTACTGCAAGGCGGTCTCCGGTAACCGGCTCGATGGCCAGCTCGCCCGCGGCCAGAATGGCGAGGAGCGGCGAGTGGCCCGGCAGGATCCCGATTTCACCATCGCTGGTGCGGGCCTTGACCATCTTGGCCGCACCGGACCACACGAAGTGGTCCGCTGCGACAATCTCAACCTCGAGCTCAGCCATACTACTTGGTCTGTTCCTGGATCTTGGCCCACTGGCGCTCGACGTCATCCAGGCCGCCGACGTTGAAGAACGCCTGCTCTGCGATGTGGTCCAGCTCGCCGTCGCAAATCGCCGTGAAGCCTTCCACGGTGTCCTTGATGGACACGGTGGAGCCCTCGACGCCGGTGAACTGCTTGGCGGTGTAGGTGTTCTGGGACAGGAACTGCTGGATGCGGCGTGCACGCGACACGACGATCTTGTCCTCTTCGGACAGTTCGTCAACGCCGAGGATGGCGATGATGTCCTGGAGTTCCTTGTTCTTCTGCAGGATCTGCTTCACGCGGACAGCCGTGTTGTAGTGGTCCTTGCCGATGTACTGCGGGTCCAGGATTCGGGACGTCGACGTCAGCGGGTCAACGGCCGGGTACAGACCACGGGAGGCGATTTCACGGGAAAGTTCCGTGGTCGCGTCGAGGTGTGCGAAGGTCGTTGCCGGAGCCGGGTCGGTGTAGTCATCAGCAGGCACGTAGATGGCCTGCATCGACGTGATCGAGTGGCCCTTGGTCGAGGTGATGCGCTCCTGAAGGAGGCCCATCTCGTCGGCGAGGTTCGGCTGGTAACCAACTGCGGACGGCATGCGGCCGAGCAGGGTGGAGACCTCGGAACCGGCCTGGGTGAAGCGGAAGATGTTGTCGATGAAGAGCAACACGTCCTGGTTCTGCACATCGCGGAAGTACTCCGCCATAGTGAGCGCAGACAGGGCGACCCTCAAGCGCGTTCCCGGCGGTTCGTCCATCTGGCCGAATACAAGGGCGGTGTCCTTGAGGACGCCGGCCTCTTCCATTTCAACCCAGAGGTCGTTGCCTTCACGAGTACGCTCGCCGACGCCGGCGAACACCGAAGTACCACCGAAGTTGCGGGCGACACGAGTGATCATTTCCTGGATCAGAACGGTCTTGCCGACACCGGCGCCACCGAACAGACCGATCTTTCCACCCTTGATGTAAGGGGTGAGAAGGTCGATGACCTTGATGCCGGTCTCGAGCATCTCCGTGGAGCCCTCGAGGGACGCGAAGGCCGGAGCCTTGCGGTGGATCGGCCAGTAGGCGTCCGCGTTGATCTCGGACTCGTCAACGTCCAGCGGCTTGCCGAGAACGTTGAAGATGTGGCCCTTCACGCCGTCGCCGACAGGCACGGAGATCGGGGAGCCGGAGTCCTGCACGGAGGTGCCGCGGACGAGTCCGTCGGTGGCCTGCAGGGAGATGGCACGGACGAGGTTGTCACCCAGGTGCTGGGAGGTCTCGAACGTGATGGTCTTGGTCTCACCGTTGAGGGTTACCTCGGTGGTGAGTGCGTTGTAGATCGACGGGATTGCGTCAGCCGGAAATTCGACGTCGACAACCGGGCCGATGACGCGGGCAATGCGGCCGGTGGCGCCGGCCGTTGCGGCTGCGTGCTCGGTAGCGGTGGCAGTCATCTCTCTCACTTCACTCAGTAGATGGCGTGGGGTTAAGTTTATCTATTTGGTGCAGGTGCAGCTTGCGCCGAACCGTGCCCCGGCAACTACGCGCTCAGGGCGTCGGCGCCGGCCACGATTTCGGAAAGCTCCTGCGTGATCTCAGCCTGGCGGGCCGTGTTGCGCAGACGCGTGTACTTCTTGATCAATTCGGTCGCGTTGTCACCTGCCGACTTCATGGCGCGCTGGCGGGCGGCGAGCTCGGAAGCTGCTGCCTGCAACATTGCCGCGAAGATGCGGGACTCGATGTAACGCGGAAGCAGTGCGTCAAGCACCTGCTCCGATTCCGGTTCGAATTCGTACAGCGGCAAAAGCTCGGACTCAGTGACCGCTTGCTCTTCAACTTCGAGAGGCAGCAGACGGACAACTGTGGGCTCCTGCGTCACCATCGACTTGAAGCGGGTGTAAACAACGTGGATTTCATCCACGCCACCCTCAGCGAAGTCGTTGGCGAACTCTTCGAGAAGAGCAGCGCCGACTTCCTTGGCAGTCTCGAATTCCGGTGCGTCCGTTCCGCCGGTCCACACGCGGGAGTACGAACGGCTGCGGAAGTCGAAGTATGCCTGGGCCTTGCGGCCAACCAGGTAGGTCTTGACTTCCTTGCCCTCTGCCCGGAGAAGCTCGTTGAGACCTTCGGCCTTCTTGAGCACGCTTGCGGAGTAAGAACCAGCCAGGCCACGGTCCGAGGTGATAACCAGGACTGCGGCACGGCGGATCTGCTCCGGCTCGGTGACTAGCGGGTGATCGATTTCGCTCTGGCTTGCGACAGCAGAAACAGCACGGGTAATCGCGTTTGCGTAGGGCGTCGAAGCTGCAACGCGGGCGCGGGCCTTACCGATGCGCGAGGTAGCGATCAGTTCCATCGCCTTGAAGATCTTGCGCATCGACGTCGTCGAGCTGATCTTCTGGCGGTAGACCCGGATCTGGGCTCCCATACATTTCCTTTCCTAAGATCCCGATGGATCAGCGGCTAAGGCTTTGGCGAAGGCCCCGGGCCTGCGGATTCCGCAGGCCCGGGAACCAATGCTCTAGCGCTTCTGCTTGACGATCTTTTCCTGGTCGACTTCGCCGCCGGAAATCGCTTCGTGCTCTTCGTGGCCGGCACCAACCAAGCGGTTGTCGCCTTCTCCGAAGAAGCCCTTCTTGAAGTCGATGATCGAGGACTTCAGCGCTTCAGCGGTGTCGTCGTCCAGGACGTTGGTTTGCGCCAGCGTGGTCAGGATGGAGGACTTGTGCTTGAGGTGCTCCAGGAACTCGGACTCGAAACGGCTGACATCCTCAACCGGAACATCGTCCAAGTAGCCCTTCGTACCGGCCCAGATGGATACAACCTGGTCCTCGACCGGGAACGGCGAGTACTGGCCCTGCTTGAGCAGTTCCATCAGGCGGGCGCCACGGGTCAGCTGCTGGCGTGAAGCCGCGTCGAGGTCGGACGCGAACATCGCGAACGCCTGCATGTCGCGGTACTGCGCCAGGTCCAGCTTCAAGGTACCGGAGACCTTCTTCATGGACTTGACCTGTGCCGCACCACCAACACGGGACACGGACACACCGACGTCAACAGCGGGGCGCTGGTTGGCGTTGAAGAGGTCCGACTGCAGGAAGATCTGGCCGTCGGTGATGGAGATGACGTTGGTCGGGATGTAGGCCGAAACGTCGTTCGCCTTGGTTTCGACGATCGGAAGACCGGTCATCGAGCCTGCGCCCAGCTCGTCGGAGAGCTTGGCACAACGCTCCAGCAGGCGGGAGTGCAAGTAGAAAACGTCACCCGGGTAAGCTTCGCGTCCCGGCGGACGGCGGAGCAGCAGCGACACTGCACGGTAGGCTTCGGCCTGCTTCGACAGATCATCGAAGATCACCAGTACGTGCTTGCCGCCGTACATCCAGTGCTGGCCGATGGCCGAGCCGGCGTACGGAGCCAAGTACTTGAAGCCGGCGGGGTCGGATGCCGGAGAAGCCACGATGGTGGTGTATTCCAGCGCGCCGTGGTCTTCCAGGGTCTGGCGGACAGCGGCAATGGTGGAAGCCTTCTGGCCGACACCGACGTAAACGCAGCGCACCTGCTTGGTGACATCGCCCGAAGCCCAGTTGGCCTTCTGGTTGATGATGGTGTCCACGGCGATGGCAGTCTTGCCGGTCTGGCGGTCACCGATGATCAGCTGGCGCTGGCCGCGGCCGATCGGAATCATGGCGTCGATAGCCTTGAGACCGGTCTGCATGGGCTCGTGGACCGACTTACGCTGGGTAACGCCCGGAGCCTGGAGTTCCAGTGCACGGGTGGTCTCGGCTTTGATCTCGCCGAGGTCGTCGATCGGCATGCCCAGTGGGTCGACTACGCGGCCCAGGAAGGCGTCGCCTACCGGGACGGACAGGATTTCACCGGTGCGGTGGACTTCCTGGCCTTCTTCGATGCCGGTGAAGTCACCGAGGATGATGACGCCGATTTCGCGGACGTCGAGGTTCTGGGCCAAGCCCAGGGTGCCGTCTTCGAAGCGAAGCAGCTCGTTCGCCATGACCGAGGGAAGGCCCTCAACACGGGCGATGCCGTCACTTGCGGCGGTCACGCGGCCGACCTCTACGCGCTCTGCGTTTCCGGGTTCGTAGGACGCCGCGAACTCGTTCAACGCATTACGGACGTCGTCGGCGTTGATGGTCAATTCGGCCATCTGCAGTCCCTGCTCTCCTGTTTTCGTGATCATCGTTGCTCACGATGACCGGTGTTTGTATCAGTTAAGTTGTGCTTTTCTGGCTAGCCAGCGAGTTGCCGGCGGAGCTCGGACAGGCGGGCTACGACGGAAGCATCAAGCACTTCGTCTCCCACCTGGACCCGGATTCCACCGATAAGAGTCGGATCAACGCTGACGTTGACCTTCAGCTCGCGGCCGTAGAGGGCATCAAGCCCGGCCTGCAGACGGCTGGCCTGCGCATCCGTCAACGGACGGGTAACGCGGACAGTTGCGATCCAGCGCTGCTGGCGCTTGGCTGCAAGCTTGGCGAAATTGTCGATGAGCTTGCTCGGCTTGACGCCGCGCGGCTGCGACACGGCCTGGCCGATGAGGAGCTGGGCTTCCGGGCTTGCACCAGGAAGCAGCTTCTCCGCCAGACTGATCTTGGCCGCAGCACTTGCCTGCGACTCTCCCAGAGCACGTTGTACCTCGTGGCTGGAAGCAACGGTCTGGTTGAAAGCAAACAGATCGTTTTCCAGCTCTTCCAGCCCCGTGATTCCGGAGGCAGAAACGGCCGACTTGTTTTCAGCCACGGCAATGACCACCGTGGCGGCAAGAGTCTCGAGTGCATCGCCGATATCGCGTGCCGATGCCCAGCGCAAGCTGGCCAATCCACTCGCGATTTCCGCAGCATCAGCGGAGACTTTTCCGCCAACCAGCTGCTTGACCAGCGCCGACTTTTCTTCTCCGCTGCGGGAGGGGTCAGTCAGGGCGCGGCGCAAGCCAGCCGAGCTGTCCACCGTTCCCAGGATTCCGAAGAGGTCCTTAGCCAACTGCAGCGAGGCCGTCGGAAGCGTGGCTTCCAACTGCTCCAGCGCCTTGGTCAGCGATTCGCTCGATACACCTGCCATTACTTAGCTGCACCTGCGCTCTGGGTCTCCAGATCTGCGAGGAAGCGGTCCACCACGCGGGCGGCACGCTCGTCATCGCTGAGGGATTCGCCAACGATGCGCTCTGCCAATGTCGTGGCCAGGGTGCCCACCTCGGAACGCAGGGAGACAACAGCTGCCTGGCGCTCCGATTCGATCTGGGCGTACGCCTGCTCGGTGATGCGAGCCGACTCGGCTGCTGCCTTGGTCTTCAGCTCCGCGAGGATCTGGGCACCTTCGGCTCGAGCTTCTTCGCGGATGCGGTTGGCTTCGGCGCGGGCATCGTGGAGCTGCTGCTTGTACTCTTCGAGAGCTGCAGAAGCTTCTGCCTGGGCCTTTTCAGCCTTGGCAATGCCGCCCTCAATCGCCTCTGCGCGCTCGGCGAAGGTCTTCTCGAACATCGGGACAACAAACTTGACCACGATGTAAAAGAGGACCGCAAAGCCAGCGAGGACGACGCCCATTTCCCAGACGTTGGGAACGAGCGGATTAGCCGACTCGGCGGCACCTTGAGCGGCGGCTGAGATGATCTGCTGATTCATATTTCACCCGTCCTTATCTACTCGGTTCTGAATGTTCGCTTGGTTCTTAGCGGTTTACTTGAGAACGAAAGCGAAGACCAGGCCGAGGATGGCGAGGGCTTCCGTCAGAGCCAGACCAAGGAACGCGATCGGCTGGAGCACGCGCTGGGCTTCCGGCTGACGTGCAACACCGTTGATGTAAGCAGCAAATACGAGACCCACACCGATACCACCGCCGATTGCGGAGAGACCGTAGCCAATGAGGTTAAGGGAGCCGTTGATATCGCCGTTCATTGTTTTCCTTTCAAGATGCCGCAGTCGCGGCAGGTTGTTTGGTTTGCTTCAACCCCCGGAGGGGAAGATTGAGGGGTTGTGCCTAGTGGCTGTCGGCGTGGAGCGCGCCTTCAATGTAGATCGCAGTCAGAAGGGTGAAGACATACGCCTGCAGCACCATGATCAGGGCTTCAAGCATGTACATGGCGACTGCGCCAACGAGCACCAGCACGGACGCGCCCTTGAGAAGGACATTTTCCTGCATGACGAGGAACTCAATGCCGGAGCCGGCGATCATCACGATGAGGTGCCCTGCCATCATGGTGGCGAAGAGACGAAGGCTGTGGGTGACCGGGCGGACCATGAAGTTGGAGATGATCTCGATCGGCACGACGATCGGCAGGATGTACCACGGAACACCGGAAGGAACAGTGGCCAGCTTGAAGTACTTCAGGCCGTTCTTCTTGATGCCGATGCCGATCCAGGTGACGTACACAACTGCGGCCAGCACATAGGCCCCGCCGACGTGCGAGAAGCTCGGAAGCTGGATCACGGGAATGGCGCCGTAGATGTTGTTCACCAGGATGAAGAAGAACAGGGAGAACAGAAGGGGCACGAACTTCATGAAGTCGCGTCCGCCGATAATGTCCTTGGCGATGCTGTTGCGGACGAAGCCGTAGGCCATCTCGCCCGCGAACTGCAGCTTGCCGGGAACCAGCTGCTGCTTGCGCGCAGCGAGGATGAAGAATGTAGCGATAAGGACGACCGACAGGATCACCAGCAACATCTGCTTGGAGAAGCCATCGCTCGCACCCCACGGCAGGATAGCCGGCAGGTGCATTTGGTCGATTCCGGGAGGAGTGAAGGTCCCTGAATCCTGGGCCGGGAGCGCAAGCGCGATCAACGCGTTTCCTCTCTGCAGTGTCCATCATTGGGCGTTGTTGAGGATCCGGCCGCGTTTCTTGCAGCCATTTCCCGTGTGAAATTATTTGGCATTACTGTCCCCGTCCTGGGACGGACCACTGTCTGCTTTGCTTCCACCGGAAGACGAGCGATGACTTGTGAGGCCGTGCATATGGGAAAGATAGAACCCTCCTGCGGCTCCAAGCAGAGCGCCAAGGAGCACAATCCAGCGAGTCCCCCACAGATTATCCAGACCCCAGCCTATCAAACTCCAGACTATGATTCCGCCAACAATGTAGCTGAAGACGGCGATGCCGGCGTTGTATCCGCCGTCGCTTCCGTCGCTCACTTGCTCAGTGGAATCGCCGGGTTTTGGGGCATTGGGTGTGGCGGAGCGTCGCTTGTTCCTAGGAGTGAACATCGTCGCCCCCTTTGCCTGCTGCGGGGTCGTTGTAGATCTGGAGCCGGGCCTTGCTGAAGCCGTAGATCTCGGCGGCTTGCCACGAGACAACCGTGACGACGGCGCCGATCACGAACCAGCGTCCGTGCAGCCATGCGGGGGCTCCCAACACGAACAGCACCACCGCGAAGCCGACCACCTTGACAAAGTAGCTGGCAACGAAAAGGCCAACCGCGCCGGAGGGGTTATCCCTGCCGACAAAATGGCCGATCAGGAGGCTGATGGCAAAAAACGCCATCACGATCGCACCGCCGAATGCGGCAGAAAGCACTCCTACGCCGCCGTTCATGACCGCCGCAACAGCCGACGTCGCAGCGAGAGCCGCAACCGCCGTCGTCGAGCTGAGGAAAAGAAGCCGCAGCCACAGCGAAGAGGTGGAGCGGGGGGCAGCAACGCCGCTCGAGTCGGACTGCTGTCCGCCGGCGTTGGAGGTCATGGGGATGCCAATCGTCGTGGCAAAAATGCCAAAGTCTCAAAAAGGGTGGGTGCGCGGGCGAGTGACTGTCCGCCCTAGAATTCTACATGAGATAGAACTGTGATGTTAACGCCCTCGTCACACACCGTCTACTGGGCGGCGCGCCCTTTTCGGACGAAGTATGGCCAGGCTGTCACTCCGGCCATGATCAGCGCGGCCACGATGTCGACCGTGAGGACCATCTGCCACGGGAAGATGGCAAACGCGAGGCCTCCGAACGCCAGAATGCAGGTCCAGACGTACATCATCAGCACCGCCGTGCGGTGGGTGTGGCCGAGCTCGATGAGCTTGTGGTGCAAGTGACCGCGGTCAGCCGACCAGGGCGATTGGCCGCGCGCGGTCCGTCGCAACACCGCCAGGCCTAGGTCCAGCAACGGTAGCGACAGGATCGCGAACGGCAGCAGGATGGGCACGATGGTCGGAATACCGTTCGCGCGGTCGTACAGTCCTGAACTGATCTGGCCCGTTGACACCACACCGGCCGAAGCCATCACGAGGCCCAGAAGCATGGCGCCGGAATCGCCCATGAAGATTTTGGCCGGGAACCAGTTATGCGGCAGGAATCCGATGCAACAACCCACGATGATCGCCATCAGCAGCGCCGCGAGATCCGAGCGGTCCGTGAGCGTTGCATTGCGGTGGACCCAATAGGCCGTCAGGAAGAACGCGACCCCGCCGATTGCGGCGACGCCGGCCGCCAGGCCATCGAGGCCGTCGATGAAATTGACTGCGTTCATGGTGGTCACAATGAGGAGCGCGGTCAGGACGATGCGCAGCGGCTCCGCCTCGATCCGTATGGGTTCCGGAACAAACGGAATCACGGACATCTGGACTCCCCAGACCGCAACGATCGTAGCGGCCGTGCATTGGCCGATCAGCTTGACCCACCAGCGGATATCCATCACGTCGTCGGCGACACCGACCGCGACGATCACAAGGGCACCTGCCAGGATTCCCCACGGCGCACCGTTCCCGTGGAATATGTCCTTCACGAAGAACGAATTGCTGGCTACCACGAGGGCCACGGCAAAGCCGGCGAAGAGTCCCAGGCCGCCGAGTCGGGAAATCGGCACCGAGTGCATATCCCGGCTGCGGATGGGGGCGAAAAGCCGAAGTTTGTTACCCATCTGGCGGGCTACCCACGTAGCGAGGTACGACACGACGGCAGCCGTGAGCATCATGAGGGAATACATGATCACGTGGCGGCTCCTGTTGGCGGTGGCGGTGGATTCTGTCCCTGGCGACTAGCTGCCGGCACAACACCTGCAACACCTCTGCGCACCGCCGAATATTGCTGTACTACAGTTGGACTCTGTCAAGATACTAGCGGCTACGGCGGCTTTGCTCCGTTTCACGCGCCCCTAGGGCGAGCCGGGAGGACCCTCCCCGCAACTGCCCGGAAGGAACCCTACATGCCTGTCTCCGTTGCCGTAGCGGCTGTGACCTTTGACCGCCCCGGAGAGCTAGCAGTCCTGCTCGACGCCATCAACAAGCAATCCATGCCCGTGGACACGGTTTGCCTCGTGGACAGCGGAACCGTTCCTTCGCGGGAGCTTGCGTCAAGCCATCCAAAGGTGGATTACGTCCGCTCGGAGGCGAACCTGGGTGGCGCGGGCGGCTTCGCCCTTGCGATACTCAAGGCGGTGGCCAGCGGCGCCGAATGGGTCTGGATCATGGACGATGACGCCGAACCCGGCGATCCGGCCTGTCTCGAAACCCTGGTTCGCGAAGCTGAGGCCCGTGGACTTGATGCAGTCGTTCCGCTTGTCGTAGCCCCCGGCCACCCGGACAAGCTTTCCTTCTTCTTCCGGATTGACGGCAAAGTGACCCACGAGCGCGCCGAAGTCGAGAAGGCGGGGTTCCTGCCCGACGTCGGGCACTTCTTCAACGGTGCGCTCATCCGTTCCAATGTCTTTTTCAAAGTCGGAGTGCCGGATGTCCGGCTGTTCATCCGGGGCGATGAGGTGGACTTCATGATCCGCCTCAGGAAAGCCGGGATACGCTTCGGTACGGTTGCGACGGCGTGGATCACCCACCCGCACGCGTTCTCCGAAACAAAGCACGTCTTCGGCGCGCGCTGGCACGTGATCGTGCCGGATTCTGCCTTCAAGCGCTACTTCTACTACCGCAACCGAGGCTACTTGATCCGCCGCTACCGCCGCGGCAAGTCGATGGTAGCCGACGTCGGAGGCTACTTGGGCTACTTCCTCCCCCGCGGTGACTTCCGCGGGCTCGCCGAATGGTTCAGGGCATTCTCCGCCGGTTTGCGGGAAAAGGGCTTCGGCCCGCTGGAGGACCAGAAGTTCTAACGGCCCACCGGGCGCGGCGTGCTGTTCCTGCGGGAGAGCCGACGGCGGACCAGCAGCCCGAGGAGCACCCACGGCTCACCGAAGACCCGGTAAGCGACGCGTCCCGGATGCAGGACGAGCCGCCAGGCCCATTCGAGCCCGAGACGGCCCAGCCAGCGTGGAGCGAGCTTCTGGAGGCCCGCCAGCTGCTCGATGGCGCCGCCGACCGTGCAGTAGACCGCAGGCGGAAGCTCGTCCAAGCGGCGGTGCAGGACCGATTCCTGCAATGGCATTCCAAGGCCAAGAAGCACGAGCTGCGGACGGAATTCCGCGAGCCAGGCGACGGCGGCCTCTTCGCTGGCATCGTTCCAATTCTCACCAGGCCGCCCGGAGACCTCGGCGCCGGGCACGATTTTGCGGAGGCGCTCCACCGTCTTGCTGTTGGCCTCGGGGCCGGCGCCCACGACGGCGATCCGGCGGAGTCCTTCGACGCCGCCGAGCGCCGGCACCCAGTCAGTGGATCCCAAACGGTATTCCATCAATCCCGCGCCATCGTCTCTTGAGCCTGTGCGGCGTCCTAGTCCCCAGAGCATGGCGACAGGCGCACCATCCATGAGCACCACATCGCTGCGCTCATAGAGGCGGCGGAAATCCGGGCTCGAATGAAACAGCGTGACACTGTGCAGATTGTGTCCAAGGACTACCTTGGTGGTGCCGTCCGAAACGTACCCGCTGATGGCCTCGATAAGTTCGTCGGCGCATAGTGCGGTGACGTCTACGTCCAGAAGGGGAACACGATCCCGGACCAGGCTCATTCGGCCCTGGTCTCCGTGTGGACAGCAGTCCCGGCTTGGTCCCCCGGGGCCGTTTCTGTCTCAGGCGCCGATTCAGTTTCAGTCGCCGGTTCAGTTTCAGGCACGGTTTCGGGCGCCGGTTCAGGTTCAGGCGCGGTTTCAGGCGCCGGTTCAGGTTCAGGCGCGGTTTCCCCGAGGGCCAACACTCCGGGCACAATTTCGCGAAGGCGTTCCAGGGAAATCGCACCATCGCGGACCACACGGAGCGGCGGGGTGGTGGCGTCGACAATCGTGGACGCCACGGACTCGGTTCCCTCTACAGGCCGGAAGCCGCCCTCAAGGTATACCTCGACCGATTCAGCAAGCTGGGTCCTCGCCTCGGAGGCTGTCTGCGCTGCCGGCTGACCGGTGCGGTTTGCCGAGGACACCGCCAGCGGGCCGGTGCGGTTCAGCAATTCAAGCGCAATTTCGTCGTCGGGCATGCGCAGGGCCACGGTTCCGCGGGTCTCCCCCAGGTCCCAATCCAGGGACGGCTGGGCGTGGAAGATCAGCGTCAGGCCGCCGGGCCAGAAGGCTTCTGCCAGTTTGCGGGCTTCTTCCGATACATCGGTCGCCAGCCCGTCCAGCGCGTTGAGCCGCGGGATCAGCACCGGGGGCGGCATATGGCGGCCGCGGCCTTTCGAGACAAGCAGCATGGTCACGGCTTGCGGCGAGAAGGCGTCGGCGGCAATGCCATAGACGGTGTCCGTCGGCATGACGACACACTTTTTCTCGCTGATGGCGCGCTGCGCATGCTCCAGGCCTTCGGCGCGTTGTTCCTCTGACGTGCAGTTGTAGCTTGTGGTCACAGCGCTATTCTTTCATTCCCGGGAGGCAGCGGTTGCCAATACTGCGCTCGTGGCACGTTCCTTGCCGTTGAGATCGAGGTGGGTGGCGACTTCCGTCCAGCAGCCGGCGGCCTTCAGATGCGCCGAAATCCACCCTGCCTGCACCTCAGCGTGCTCCATCACGAAGTAGCCGCCGCTCTTGAGGAGCCGGGCAGCCGAAGCAGCAGCCGCCGTCGGAAGCTCCATTCCGTCCGCTCCCCCGCCGTAAAGCGCCTCCGGCGGATCGTGCAGTGCCACTTCAGGTTCGTTCGGAATTGCTTCAGCCGGGATGTAGGGCGGATTGGAAACGACGACGTCGAAAGTTCCGTCGTGTTCGGGCAAGGCATTCCTGAGGTCGCCTTGAACGAGCTTCACCCCGAGGGGCTTCAGGTTCTTCGCGGCCCAGGCATGGGCGAACGTGCTGAATTCGACGGCGTGGACCTCGGCTCCGGGCACTTCGTGGGCGATCGAGGCTGCGATGGCGCCGGAGCCGGTGCCAAGATCAACCACTTTGGGGTGCTCGAGTCCCTGGAGGTGGTCGATGACAAGCTGGACGACGGATTCCGTTTCCGGCCGCGGAATGAACACGCCCGGGCCCACGGCGAGCGTGAGGTAGCGGAAGTGCGCGACACCGGTGATGTGCTGGAGCGGAACGCGCTGGGCGCGCTCGGCCACCAAGTCCGCGTAGCCTTCCGGGGCGGCGGAATCGCCAAGCAGCATGGCGCGCAAGCGGCCGAGGCCGACACCCAGGAGATGTTCCGCGAGGAGTTCCGCGTCCACGCGCGGAGTGGGGACTCCGGCGTCGGACAGGATGGTTGTTGCCTCGCGGACTGCGTCCGCGAGGCTTTGGCCCGGAAAGAGCGTCATGAAGTTCCTTGCAGGCTGTTACTCGCCCAGGGCATCCAGGCGCGACTGTTCATCCATCTCGATGGCCGATTGGATGACCGGTTCCAGGTCACCATTCATGACGGCGTCGAGATTGTAGGCCTTGTAGCCGGTACGGTGGTCGGCAATCCGGTTTTCCGGGAAGTTATACGTACGGATGCGCTCCGAACGGTCCATGGTGCGGATCTGCGACTTGCGCTGAGCCGAGTTCTCGGCGTCGATCTGTTCCTGCTGGTGGGCAAGGATTCGGGCACGGAGGACGCGCATGCCGGCTTCGCGGTTCTGGAGCTGGGATTTTTCGTTCTGCATGGCCACCACGATGCCCGTGGGCAAGTGGGTGATGCGGACTGCCGAGTCCGTCGTGTTGACGGACTGGCCGCCGGGACCCGAGGACCTGTAGACGTCGATCTTGAGGTCGTTCTGGTTGATTTCGAGCTCTTCTGGCTCATCCACTTCGGGGAGCACGAGTACGCCGGCCGCGGAAGTGTGGATGCGGCCCTGCGACTCGGTGACAGGGACACGCTGGACGCGGTGCACGCCGCCTTCGAACTTCAAGCGGGCATAAACGCCCTCAGCGGGATCGTTCGAGTTGCCCTTGACGGCCATCTGGACGTCCTTGTAGCCGCCCAGATCCGATTCCGTGGCCGAGATGAGTTCGGTCTTCCAGCCGCGGGACTCCGCGTAACGCATGTACATGCGCAGCAGGTCCCCGGCGAAGAGCGCAGCTTCGTCACCGCCCTCGCCGCCTTTGACCTCAAGAATGACGTTGCGCGCGTCGTCGGGATCGCGAGGGATCAGCAACCGCCGCAACTTCTCCTGTGCTGCCGGAAGCTTCGCCTCGATTTCGTCTACCTCGGCGGCAAATTCGGCGTCCTCGGAAGCCATTTCCTTGGCTGCTTCGAGATCGTCCATGAGCCCGCGCCAACGGTTGTACGCCTCAACGATGCCCTGCAACTGGGCAGAGCGCCGCCCCAACTTGCGGGCCAAAGCCTGGTCGGCATAAACGGCAGGATCACTCAACTGCGCCTGGATAGCAGCATGCTCATCAAGCAATCCCTGTACGGACTCAAACATTTCAAAACCTCTTTCGACTTCTACAAGTCTAATAACCGCAACGCGGGGTCACTTACGGCCCATCCAGGCCCCCGGCACGGGCCGTAAGTGACCCCGCGTTGCAACGGGAAGGGGCGGGGGCGGAACATCCGCGCGGAATCAACCGCACGAACGAACCAGCACCCGCCCCTAAAACAGCTATTTGTCGTTATCCGACTTGGCTCCAAGAGTCGTCTTCTGAACCTGCATGAGGAACTCGACGTTGCTCCCGGTCTCCCGGATCTTGTTGGTCAAGAGTTCAAGGCTCTGCTGGGTCTCGAGTCCGGACAGAACGCGGCGCAGCTTCCACATGATCTTGACTTCTTCTGCCGAAAGCAGGTTCTCTTCGCGACGGGTACCCGAAGCGTTGACGTCCACGGCCGGGAAGATGCGCTTGTCCGCCAGCTGGCGGGACAGGCGGAGCTCCATGTTGCCCGTGCCCTTGAACTCTTCGAAGATGACTTCGTCCATCTTGGAACCGGTCTCCACGAGCGCGGTTGCCAGGATGGTGAGCGAGCCACCGTTCTCGATGTTGCGCGCAGCACCGAAAAAGCGCTTCGGCGGGTAGAGCGCAGCGGAGTCGACGCCACCGGACAGGATACGGCCGGAGGCCGGTGCTGCCAGGTTGTAGGCGCGGCCCAGGCGGGTCATGGAATCCAGGAGGACCACCACGTCCATGCCCATTTCCACGAGGCGCTTGGCGCGTTCGATGGAAAGCTCGGCAACCGTGGTGTGGTCATCGGCGGGACGGTCGAAGGTAGAGGCAATGACCTCGCCCTTGACGGTGCGCTGCATGTCCGTGACTTCTTCGGGACGTTCGTCGACGAGCACCATCATGAGGTGGACCTCAGGATTGTTGGTGGTGATCGCGTTGGCGATGGACTGCAGGATGAGCGTCTTGCCGGCCTTGGGCGGGGAGACGATCAGCCCACGCTGGCCCTTGCCGATCGGGGCCACGAGGTCGATGACGCGCGGGCCGATCTTCTTGGGATCCGTTTCGAGGCGCAGGCGCTCGGACGGGTACAGCGGGACGAGCTTGGCGAATTCGACGCGGTCCTTGAGCTCTTCGGGCGTCTTGCCGTTTACCGACGTGACGCGGACGAGCGCGTTGAACTTCTGGCGCGCGGTCTGCTGGCTGCGGTCCTCGCCGTCACGCGGGGCGCGGATTGCGCCGACGACGGCGTCACCCTTGCGCAGGTTGTACTTCTTGACCTGGGCGAGGGACACGTACACGTCGTTGGCACCCGGCAGGTAACCGGAAGTGCGGATGAACGCGTAGTTCTCGAGTACATCCAGGATGCCGGCAACCGGCAGCAGGACGTCGTCCTCGGTGACCTCGACATCGTCGACGTCCGGTCCCTGGCCGCGGCCGCGGCGGCGCTCATTGCGGTCGCGGAAGCGGTCGCTGCGGGTGTTTCCGTCGCGGTTGTCACGGTTGTCCTGCGGACCCTGGCGGTCGTTGCGGTCGCGGCGGTTCCGACGATTGCGGCGGTTGCCGGTGTCATCGCCCTCGTTCGTGTCTTCACGACGCGTACGGGTGTTGTCACGGCGTTCGCGCTGGCCGGGTTCGCCGGCTTCGACCGAAGCCTGCTCGCCCTGGCGCGGCTGCGCCTGACGCTGCTCGGCCTGGCGCTGCTCGGGCTGACGCTGTTCTACGCGGGGTTGTTCGGCCTGGGGCTGCTCGGCAGCGCGGGTCTCACCGGCTTCACCGGCCTCCGCAGGAGCGGCCTCGCCACGACGACGGTTCCGCGTGCGCGGCTGGCGGCGTTCGCCGGCGGCCTCGCTTGCTTCGGCGACGGGAGCGGCAGGAGCCTCGACGGCGGGAGCCTCCGCGGTTTCCGCGGCGGCAGGAGCGGCCACAACACCATCGCTAGTGGCGCGACGGCTTCGGCCACGGCCACGTGCCCGGGTGCCGTCCTGTGCAGGAGCTTCGGTGGATACTGCGGCAGGTGCCTCAGAGGTCTCAGCTTCCGGGGCTGCAGGCGCGGCTTTTGCTGCCACGGCCTTGGCCGCGGTGGGAGCCTTGCTGGTGGTAGCACCGGCACGGTGGGCCGAAATAGCCGAGACCAAGTCCCCCTTGCGCATCCGGGATCCGCCCGAAATGCCCAGCTGACTGGCCAGAGCCTGGAGCTGCGCGAGCTTGAGGCCTGCAAGGCCGCTGCTCTTGGCGGTTGCGGCCGTTGATTCAGCTGCAGAAGATGTTGTGTCCACAACTGAAGCCAGCTCAGTGGTTTCTGTCACGAAGGATCCTTCCCCCTCGACGGCGTCCAGACCTAGAGCTGGACGCGATGATTTGTTCTGGACTGCAGTTCAGATCTGCAGCCGTGATTTCGGTCTTGCCGGTTTAGTTTCAGCAGGGCCGGATACTAATACGTCTTCGATGCTCCGGCGGGCGGGGCGCGGGCTGACGGTTCGGGTAACAGAAAGGGTTCTGTGGCACCTGCGACAGGCCGATAAGGAGACGACACCGGCAGACTTCGACACAGTAGGAGACGGGAACGGCATTTAGCCGGGATCCAATGTCAGGGAACTGCCCGCGGTTCTACCGCCGGTGCAAGTCCACTCTAGCACCTTCAACGTCCACTGCCAGTGTCATCACGCGCCAGGCAACGTCCGGAGTGTTGTCCGCGGTGAACGAGTTAATCAATTCGGCAATCGCCCCGGCTTCGTCCGCGCCGTTGGCCAATGCCAGAACTGTGGGCCCCGCTCCCGAAACAACAGCTGCATGGCCCGCAGACCGCAATGCCGTGATCAGCGCCGCGCTTGGCCGCATTGCCTCTGCACGGTAGCTCTGGTGCAGGTAGTCCTCGGTTCCGGGAAGCAGGAAACGGGGGTCTGCCGTCAACGCGTGGATCAGGAGCGCCGCGCGTCCTGAGTTCATCGCTGCTGCGTGGTGGCCGATGGAAGCAGGCAGCAAACCTCTGGCGGTTTCGGTTGACAGTTCGTAGTCAGGCACGGCCACGATGGGAATGACGGACGGGACCACTTCTGCACGGGTGCTGCTGTACTGCTCGCTGTCCTGCCATGACAAGGCCAGTCCGCCGAAAATCGCGGGTGCGACGTTGTCCGGGTGCCCTTCCATCTCGCTCGTGAGCTGCAGGACCCACTCGCGGTCACGCTGGGCGGATTCGGGCACCAAGGCGTTGGCTGCGGTAACAGCGGCAACTACTGCCGACGCCGAGGAGCCAAGTCCGCGGCCATGCGGGTTGACGTTGTCCGCGGTGATCTTGAGACCGCTGTGCCGGAAACCGAGTCGTTCCAAGGCCGTGTTGAGGGCGCGCACCACCAGGTGGCTGGCATCGCGAGGGAGGGTGTCGGCTCCCTCACCGGAGAGCTCGAACTCGAGCTCTCCGGTGGTGAGTGTTTCGACAGTCAGGGTGTCGTAGATCGACAATGCCAGGCCGAGGCTGTCATAGCCGGGGCCCAGGTTGGCGCTGGTACCCGGGACCCTGACGGTCAGCTGCTGGCCTGCCGCGACAAGCTTGAGACCGGTCGCGGTGGGCTGCGTGGTTTCCACTCTTAGTTTTCTTCCAGTCCCAGTTCGGATGCCACAGTCACGACGTCGTTCGGCACCTTGACCGGCTGGACCTCGCTGCCGTCTTCGGTGCGGAGAGCCCACTGCGGGTCCTTGAGTCCGTGTCCGGTGACGGTGATGACGATCGTCTTGCCGGTGGGGACCTCGCCTGCGGCGTGCTTCTTGATGAGGCCGGCTACGCCTGCCGCGGAACCGGGTTCGACGAAGACGCCTTCCTTGGCGGAGAGCCAGCGGTGGGCATCGAGGATTTGCTCGTCGGTCACGGCGTCGATGAAGCCGCCGGATTCATCACGTGCCGCGATGGCCGTGTCCCAGGATGCCGGGTTTCCGATGCGGATGGCCGTGGCGATCGTGTCCGGTTCGGTGATGGGGTGGCCTGCCACGAACGGTGCCGCGCCTGCTGCCTGGAATCCCCACATGGCCGGCGTCTTGGTGGAGACAGCGGGAAGGGTGCCGGCGGTTGCGGACTCGAAGGGCGCGGAGTACTCCTTGTAACCCTTCCAGTACGCGCTGATGTTGCCCGCGTTGCCCACCGGGAGGACGTGGATGTCCGGAGCGTCTCCGAGGGCGTCGACGATTTCGAAGGCGCCGGTCTTCTGGCCCTGGATGCGCGCCGGGTTGACGGAGTTCACGAGGAACACCGGGTAGGACTCGCCGAGCTTGCGGGCGATGTCCAGGCAGTTGTCGAAGTTGCCGTCCACCTGCAGGAGCGTGGCGCCGTGCGCGATCGCCTGGCTGAGCTTGCCCATGGAGATCTTGCCTTCGGGGACCAAAACGGCACACTTCAGCCCGGCGGCCGTGGCGTAGGCCGCGGCCGAGGCCGAGGTGTTGCCCGTGGAGGCGCAGACAACGGCCTTGGCGCCTGCTTCGACAGCCGCCGTCATGGCCATCGTCATGCCGCGGTCCTTGAAGGAACCGGTGGGGTTCATGCCCTCCACCTTCAGGTACACAGTGGACCCGGTGAGTTCGGAGAGCTTCTGCGCGTGAACGAGGGGCGTACCGCCCTCGCCGAGGGTAATGACCTTCGTGGCTTCCGTTACAGGCAAACGATCAGCGTATTCGCGGATTACTCCGCGCCATTGGTGAGCCACTTAGACCCCTTCTACCCGCAGGACGGATGTCACAGAATTGATGACGTCCAGGCCCTTGACGGCCTCGACGGTCGCCGCGAGTGCGGCTTCGGATGCGCGGTGGGTGACGATCTTCAGCTCGGCCGACTCAACCTTCGAGGCGGCGTCGCGGTGGATCGTCTGGCGCATGATTTCAATCGATACGCCGTGCTCCGCAAAGATGTGGGTGATCCGGGCCAGCACGCCGGCCTGGTCGGCAACGTCGAGGCCGATGTAGTAGCTCGTGGTCGAAGCATCGATCGACAGCGCGGGCACGTAGCCGGTGGTTGTCTCGGTACGACCGGGACCGCCAAGCACCACCCGGCGCGCCGCTGAGACGAGATCGCCCAGGACGGCAGACGCCGTCGGTGTTCCGCCGGCGCCCTGGCCGTAGAACATCAGCTCGCCGGCGTTCTCGGCCTCGATGAAGACGGCGTTGAATGCACCGCGAACGGCTGCAAGCGGATGTTCGCGGGGCAGGAGGGTGGGGTGGACCCGGACTGAAATGCCGCCGTCGCCGTCTGCATTGGTGATCTTCTCGGCGATGGCCAGCAGCTTGATGACGAAGCCTGCTTCCTTCGCGGCAGCAATGTCGGCTGCGCTGACCTTCGTGATGCCTTCGCAGTAGACGTCTTCGAGGGCGAAGCGCGTGTGGAAGGACAACGACGCAAGGATGGCGGCCTTGGCCGCGGCGTCATGGCCTTCGATGTCGGCAGTCGGATCGGCTTCCGCGTATCCGAGCCGTTGGGCCTCGGCCAGCGCGTCAGCGAACTGCGCACCGGTGCTGTCCATCTGGTCGAGGATGAAGTTGGTGGTGCCGTTCACGATGCCCAGGACCCGGGTGATGCGGTCGCCGGAGAGGCTGTCGCGGATGGGGCGCAGGATCGGAATGGCTCCGGCGACGGCGGCCTCATAGGAGAGCTGGACGCCGGCCTTGTCGGCCTCTTCGTAGAGCGTGGGGCCATCCTGTGCCAGGAGCGCCTTGTTGCCGGTCACGACGCAAGCGCCGTTCTGCATGGCGGTCAGGATGAGCGAGCGGGCGGGCTCGATGCCGCCCATGAGTTCGATCACCAGGTCGGCGTCCTTGACCAGGGTGTCTGCGTCGGTGGTGAACAGATCGCGCGGCAATTCGACGTCGCGCTCTGAATCAAGGTTTCGCACGGCGATGCCGGACAGCTGCAAGCGTGCGCCGGTGCGGGCCGCAAGGGCGTCGGCGTCGTCAAGGAGAATCCGCGCTACCTGGGCTCCCACGTTGCCACAGCCCAGCAGGGCCACCTTCAGGGTTCGCACTTCAGACATTCGCCACTCCCATGTCGCGGTTCAAGAGATCTTCTTCGGTTTCCCCGCGGACGATCAGCCGGGCGGATCCATTGCGCACAGCGACAACGCCAGGCCTGGCCAGATAGTTGTAGTTGCTTGAGAGGGCCCAGCAGTAAGCGCCGGTTCCCGGTACAGCGAGCAGATCACCGGCTGCCACGTCTTCGGGCAGATATACATCTCTAACAACTATGTCGCCGCTCTCGCAATGTTTGCCCACTACTCGGGACAGTTGCGGGGCGGCGTCCGAGGTCCGGGAGGCGAGAATGGCCGAATAATCCGCGTCGTACAGCACCGGACGGGCGTTGTCGCTCATGCCGCCGTCCACCGACACATAGCGGCGCGGGAACGTAACGTTTTGGTTGCCACCGGCATCTACAGGCGCGGCTACAGGCGCGTCCACGCGAACGGTTTTCAGCGTCCCCACCTCGTACAAGGTGAACGTGCTGGTGCCCACGATTGCGCGGCCCGGTTCGATCGAAATGCGCGGCGAGGTGATGCCCAGCTCAGCGCACTTGGAGCGTACGACGGCGGCCATCGCCTGCGCGATTTCGGCAGGCGGGCGGGGGGTGTCCACCGGAGTGTAGGCGATGCCGTAGCCGCCGCCCAGGTCCAGTTCCGGCAGGACGATGGAGTACTTCGTCTGCATCGCGGCGAGGAATCCCAACAGCTTCACGGCTGCCAAGGCGAAGCCGTCAGGCTCGAAGATCTGCGAACCGATGTGGCAGTGCAGGCCCAGGAGTTCCACATTGGAGTACGAGGTGGCCGCAGCGACGGCTTCCTCGGCGGCCGAGAGGCCGGCTGACTCCGTGGTATCCCCGGCCATGGAAAGACCGAATTTTTGGTCTTCGTGGGCCGTGGCGATGAATTCGTGGGTGTGGGCGTGGACGCCGGGAGTCAACCGCAGCATGACCTTCGCCGTCTCACCGCGGACGGAGGCAATCTTGGCAACCCGCTCAAGCTCATCGAGGCTGTCCACCACGATGCGTCCGAGCTTCATGTCCAGTGCCCGGTTGATCTCGGCATCGGACTTGTTGTTGCCGTGCAGCCCCAAGTTGGCGCCGTCGATGCCGGCGCGGGCCGCGACGGCAAGCTCGCCGCCTGAGCACGTGTCCAGCCGCAGGCCTTCCTCGGCCACCCAGCTGGCCACGGCAGTGCACAAGAAGGACTTTCCGGCGTAGTAGACGTCCACTCCCCCGCAAATGTCCTCAAAAGCTGCATCAAAGGCATCCTTGAAGGAGCGGGCGCGGGCACGGAAATCGCCCTCGCTCATGACGAACAGCGGGGTGCCGAACTGCGCCTTGAGCTCACTGACGGGAACGCCGTCAACGGTGAGTTCGCCGTCGTCGTTCCTTCGGACGCCTTCGGCCCACATCGGCGAGTGAAGCGCGTTCACGTCCTCCGGCAATGTGAGCCATTCGGGGGCAAGGGGTGAGGCTGCGGCGTTGTTGGGGCTCTGCTGCACGGTATTGGGCTCGCTCACGCTGATCACATCCGTTCCGGAGCTGAAACGCCGAGGAGTTCAAGTCCGTTGGCAAGTACCTGGCTCGTGGCGTCGTTGAGCCACAGCCGTGTGCGGTTGACATCCTGGACCGGCTCATCGCCGAGCGGTGAGACGCGGCAGGCGTCGTACCAGCGGTGGTAGGCACCGGCGATGACCTCGAGATGGCGGGCCACACGATGCGGTTCGCGGAGCTCCGCTGCCTTGGCAACGATGGACGGGTAGCTGCCGAGGTAGGACAGCAGCTCGTTCTCGGTGGCGTGGTCCAACAGGGACGCGTCGAAGGCGCTGTGGTCGACGCCAGCCTCGATCGCGTTGCGTGCCGTGCCGCGGGAGCGGGCGTGCGCGTACTGCACGTAGAACACAGGGTTTTCGTTGCTGTTCTTCTTCAGCAGTTCCGGATCCAGTGTCAGCGGTGAATCAGCGGGGAAGCGCGCGAGCGAGTAGCGCACGGCGTCCTTCCCGAGCCATTCGATAAGGTCCTTGAGCTCGATGATGTTGCCGGCACGCTTGGACAGCTTGGCGCCGTTGACGGAGACCAGCTGGCCGATCAGGACCTCGATGTTGACCTCGGGGTCGTCGCCCGCACAGGCGGCGATGGCCTTGAGCCGGTTGATGTAGCCGTGGTGGTCGGCCCCGAGCAGGTAGATCTTCTCCGTGAAGCCGCGGTCCTTCTTCGACAGGTAGTACGCGGCGTCGGCGGCGAAATACGTGGGTTCGCCGTTGGCACGGATCATCACGCGGTCCTTGTCATCGCCGAAGTCCGTGGTGCGCAGCCACACTGCCCCGCCGTCGTCGAACACGTGGCCCTGCTCCCGGAGGCGGGCCACGGCGGATTCGATCGCACCGCCGTCGTGCAGTTCCTGCTCGGAGAAGAAGACATCGAAAGCCACGCCGAACCCGGCCAAGGTGTCCTTGATGTCCTTCATCTGGGCCTTGTAGGCGGCGGAACGGATCACGGGCAGTGCTGCCTCGTCGGTCAGCTCGCGGATTGCCGGATGGGCCTTGAGGACCTCGTCGCCGAGTTCCCGGATGTACTCACCTGGGTAGCCGCCCTCCGGAACGCCGCGTCCGTGCAGGCGGGACAGTACGGAGTTCGCGAAAACGTTCATCTGCGAGCCCGCGTCGTTGATGTAGTACTCCGCGGTGACGTCCGCACCGGAGGCGCGGAGGACGCGGGCAATGGAATCGCCCAGGGCGGCCCAGCGCGTGTGGCCGATGTGCAGCGGTCCCGTGGGGTTGGCCGAGACGAATTCCATGTTGACCACATGGCCTGCGAGCGCCTGGTTGGTTCCGTAGGAGCTTCCCGCCTCGACGATGACCTTGGCCAGCGCGCCGGCGGCGGCTGCATCCACGGTGATGTTGAGGAAGCCCGGGCCCGCGATGTCCACGGCAGTGACGCCGTCAATCGCTTCCAGTCGCTTGCCCAGGATCGTCGCGAATTCACGCGGGTTGGTCCCGGCGTGCTTGGCAAGCTGCAAGGCAATGTTCGTGGCCCAGTCGCCGTGCTCCCGGTTCTTGGGTCGCTCCACGCGCACATCCTCAGGGAGGGCAGATTCTGAAAGCGCAAGCTCGCCGGCGGCGACAGCGTCTTTCAGGCAGGCGGATATGGCGGCTGAGAGTTCTTCGGGAGTCACCTGTCTAGCCTACCGGTGGGGCTTGCAAGTGGTGGAATTTGTGCTTAGCAATGCGCACACGCGGGCACCAGCGCGCACCCAGCCGGCGCCCAGCTTCGGCCAGTCGAGCTCCCAGACTGAACCGATAGGCTGAAATCAACGTCAATGGTGTGATCGGCCCACGGCCCGGAGCAATGTGCATTGACCCTTTTTCTTGTCCAGTTGACGAGTCCAGTTGAAACGAGCAGAACCATGACCACGCCACTCCGCAAGGGCCTTCTGGTGGGCGCCGCCGGCCTCTCCCTGGCCAGTTCGGTGGCAGCTTGCGCCCCCTCGGCCCAAGGCAGCACCCCGCAAAAGACCTCCACGATCTCCGGCCCGTACAAGGACGGTACCTACAGCGCGGACGGTGACTACATTTCACCCAACGGCGGTGAAACCGTGGGCGTCAAGCTGACCTTGGCCGGCAGCACTATTTCCGCTGTGGACATCACCGTCCATGCCAACAACCCGAACACCAAGGAATTCCAGGGGCAGTTCAAGAACGGAATCGCCGCGCAGGTGGTCGGAAAGAAACTGGACGAGATCAACGTCTCAAAGGTTGCCGGCTCCTCGCTGACCAGCGAAGGATTCAACAAGGCCGTGGAAACCATCAAGTCCGAGGCCAAGTAGGCGCATGACGCACACGGGCTGGAGCGATTTCAGCTTCGACGGTATCGGGACCAGATGGGAAATCTCGACGCCGGAGGAACTCCCGGACGGGGTGCGCGCCAGCCTGCTCGGCGTCGTGGAGGACTACGACCGAAGCTATTCGCGTTTCCGGGACGACTCCTTGCTTGCAGCGCTCGCCCGTGAAGCCGGCACCGTCACCCTCCCGGCCGGGGCAGGAGAGCTGGAACAGCTATTCAGAAAGCTGTACCGCCTCAGCAACGGCGCCATGACGCCGCTCATCGGCGGCAGCCTCGAGCGGCTCGGCTACGGTGCGGGCTATGCCTTGCGGCCCCTCGGCCACCCGGTGCCAGCGCCGCGTTGGGAAGACGTCCTTGAGTGGAACGGTACAGAGATCTCCGCTTCCGCTCCCGTGGTCCTTGACATCGGTGCTGCCGGGAAAGGCCAGCTGGTGGACCTTGCGGCTGCGGTCCTGCGGTCCGCGGGAATCACGGAGTTCCTTGTCGATGCCAGCGGCGACATGCTCCATTCCGGGGCGGAACCCTTGGGCGTGGCCCTCGAACACCCCTACGACCCCACCCAGGCGATCGGCGTCGTCGAAGTCCACGACGGCGCGCTGTGCGCTTCCGCAGCCAACCGCAGGGCGTGGGGCGACGGACTGCACCATGTCCTCGACGGCGCGACCGGTCGCCCGATAGAGACGGTAGTGGCCACGTGGACCATGGCTGCCACGGCAATGGAAGCCGATGCCTTGGCCACGGCGCTCTTCATGGTGGATCCGACAGTGCTTGAGGGAGAATTCGATTTCTCCTGGCTCCAGGTTTATTCGGACGGATATGCCGCCTATTCGGCCGGCTTCGAAGGGACACTGTTCTCATGATTGCCATCAAAGCGCGCGTGGATGCCTGGCTCGGCCGTTTCACGATGTACCGGCTGATCCTCTGGGTCCTTGCCGTGCTCGCGGCGTACAGCCTGGTGTTGGACGCCTTGGGCTGGCTAAGCTTCGGGCTGCCTGAAATGCTGCTGCACCTCGTGCTGTGCCTGGGCCTGACGTACGCATCCAACCGGCTCATGGCGATGCTCTTCAAGGTCCAGCCGCATTCGGAGTCCTCGCTCATCACGGGCCTTCTGCTGTACTTCCTGTTCTGGCCCACCGAGCTGATTCCTTCGGTCCAGATCCTCGATCTCGCGGGGGTCACCGCGGCATGCGTCTTGGCCTCGGCATCCAAATACGTCCTGGCGTTCCGCGGCCGGCACATTTTCAATCCGGCAGCGGCGGGCGCCTTCATCGCCGGGCTCACTGGCTTGAACATCGCCACGTGGTGGGCCGCAACTCCAGCCATGCTGTGGCTCCTGGTTCCCGGCGTGCTCCTGGTGCTGTACCGGACGCTGAAGGTGCTCATGGCCTGCGTTTTCCTCGTGGTGGCGCTGTCGGTGGGGTGCGCCGTGCTCCTGCGCGGCGGCATGACCTTCGGCTCCGCCTTGTGGCAACCGATCGCGCAGCAGCCGCTTCTCTTTTTCGTCGGCTTCATGCTCACCGAGCCCCTCACCCTGCCTCCCCGCCGATGGCAGCAAGTGGCACTGGCCGCCGTCGTGGCCTTGTTTTTTGCTGTGCCGTACAACGTGGCGGGCGTGGCCAATTCGCCGGAACTCGCGCTGCTCATCGGGAACCTCCTCGCCTTCCTCGTGGGACAGCGCGGCGGAATCATGCTGACGTACAGAGGTTCGCGTCCGCTGACGCCTTTCACCACCGAATTCCGTTTTGAGCCACGACGGCCCGTCCGTTTCCTGCCGGGTCAGTTCATGGAACTCAGCCTTCCGCATTCGCGCTCGGACGGGAAAGGACGGCGGCGCGTCTTCAGCATCACCAGCCCGCCCGACTCGCCTGAAATGACATTCGGCGTCGGCACGGCGGAACCAGTCTCCGCCGCCAAGCGCGCGTTGCTCGCGCTTGAGCCTGGAGAGTGCATCAGTGGAACAGCGGTGGGCGGTGACTTTGTCCTGCCGCCCGACGCCGGTAAACCCGTGCTGCTCATCGCGGCTGGAATCGGGATTGCACCTTTCCTTTCCCAGCTCGCGTCCGGCGACTCCGCACGAAGGGACATCGTCGTGCTGTATCTGGCCCCCAGCGTCGCCGAACTTGCCGGGAGCGATGTCCTGGAGGCCTCGGGCGCACGGGTCATCGCCCGCCTTTCGGACGGGTCCCCACCGCCGTCGTTCATGCACGACGCCGGGCAGGGCCGCATCGATGGCGACTCCCTGCGGGAGCTCATCCCCGATGTCGCCAAGCGGGACGTGTACGTCTCCGGGTCCCCGGCAAACGTGGACACCCTTCGCTCCGCCGCCCGCCATGCCGGAGCCCGACGAATCCACGTGGACGCTTTCGCGGGCTACTGACGGCTCGCCCCCGCCCGTTTTCCATTGCGGCGCGGTGACCTGCTAAGCTCGTGGACGTCCCTCCGGCAACGGACGGGAGCCCCGGATGCCCTCGTAGCTCAGGGGATAGAGCGTCTGCCTCCGGAGCAGAAGGCCGTAGGTTCGAATCCTATCGAGGGCACAACAGAAAAACCCCGCCAGTTCAAGGAACCGGCGGGGTTTTTCTTTGCCTGGCCGCGCCGTGGTGGTCCGAGGACATGCCGCACCGGGCCCGCAAAAAAGTCGGTGGCCGCTCCTAAGCTGTTCGTACCCGTCCAAAAGGTACGAAAGGGTTCGCCGTGATTTGTTCCATCATTCCTCCCTACATGCTGCGAAGGCTGGCGGCCCAGCACGAGCCCCGCCTGCGCGTAATTGCGCGCGCGGCCAAGGAATCCCTGCTGCACATCAAGAACCTCCAGGCGGTCCGGGCGCTTCCGGTGCCGGTCCCTGTGCCCACGGCGCGCCAGGCGAAGCCCGGCCCGCCCAAGCGGACCATCTACGACGCCGGCTCCGCCGAGGCTTTGCCGGGGAAGCTTGTCCGCAAGGAGAAAGGTCCGGCGACGGGCGACGCTGCCGCCGATGAAGCCTACGACGGACTGGGCGAAACCCACGCGCTTTATGCCGAGGCGTTCAGCCGGAATTCGATCGACGGCGCCGGGCTGAAACTCGATGCCACGGTCCACTACGGTGAGCTGTACGACAACGCCTTCTGGAACGGCAGCCAAATGGTCTTCGGTGATGGCGACGGCGAGATCTTCCAGAGGTTCACGAAGTCGCTCAGCGTGATAGGGCACGAGCTCGCCCACGGCGTCACCCAGTACACGGCAGCCCTCGCATACCGGAACCAGGCCGGAGCCCTCAACGAGTCCATGTCGGATGTTTTCGGGTCACTCGTGGAGCAGTATGCCAAAAAGCAGTCTGCAGCCGAAGCCAGCTGGCTGATCGGCGAGGGCTTGTTCACCGACGCCGTCCAAGGCGCCGCCCTCCGATCCATGAAAGCACCAGGGACCGCGTATGACGACGACGTGCTCGGGAAGGATCCGCAACCGGACTCCATGGACAAGTACGTCCGCACCACCGCGGACAACGGCGGGGTCCACATCAACTCAGGCATCCCCAACCGCGCGTTCTCCCTTGTTGCCCTCGAGCTGGGCGGTAATGCCTGGGAGGCGCCGGGACAGATCTGGTACAACACGCTGAGCAGCGGCTCACTGCCTGCGACGTGCACCTTCGGGCGCTTCGCAAAAGCCACAGTGGCGTCTGCAGAGGAGCTCTTCGGAGCCGGTTCGAACGAGCATGACGCAGTCCGCAAGGCGTGGGAAACTGTGAAGGTAAAGCTCTAGCAGCACCCTCCGGAGCAGTGGAAGCCGCAGAACATGAAAATCACTGTCCAGCGCAGCGGTGGCGTCGCCGCGATCACACGCGTTTGGACCGTGGATGCCGCCACTTCCGAAGACAAGAGACGCTGGATGCCGATCGTGGAGGCCTGCCCTTGGGACCAGGTGCCATCCCGCGCACTAGCACCCGCGCAGGCAGCCGGTAGAGGGGCCGGGCAAGCCGACCGGTTCATGTATTCGATCCGCGCCGGACAACACCGGGCCACGCTTCCGGAAACCGATGTCACCGGGCCATGGCACACCCTCGTGGAGAACGCCAAGGTAGAGGGACACGAGACCCTCCGCCGCTAGCCGACCTCCGCCAACTGGCCACGGAAAGCCCTGCGGTACGACTGCGGGCTCGTGTCCAGGACCTTGGCGAAGTGGTGCCGCAGCAGCACGGAATGTCCGAACCCGGCTTCGCGCGCAACCTCGTCGATGTTCAGCTCCGTGGTTTCCAGGAGTTCCTGTGCCCGGAGCACGCGCTGCGAGTTGAGCCACGCCGCCGGTGTGGCACCTGTTTCGGCCCGGAACCGGCGCGCGAAGGTCCGGGCGGACATGTGCAGCCGGGCCGCCAGTTCGTTGACGCTGTGATCCCGGTCGAGGTTCTCCACCATCCAGCGCAACAATGCCTCCATTGGCGCGGAGCCGCACGTAGGCATGGGCCGGTCGATGAACTGGGCCTGGCCGCCGTCGCGGTGCGGCGGAACCACCATGTCGCGGGCAATCGCAGCAGCAACGTGGGCGCCAAGCTCGACGCGAACCAGATGCAGGCAGGCGTCAATGCCGGCGGCCGTGCCGGCACTTGTGATGATCGTTCCGTCCTGGACGTAGAGCACATTTTCGTCCACGTGAATCTGCGGGTACCTGCTGGCGAGGTCCTGTGAATAATGCCAGTGCGTGGTGCAGCGGCGCCCGTCAAGGAGGCCTGCACGGGCAAGCGCGTACGCCCCGGAACAAATTGACATGACCCAGGCCCCGCGCGCGTGCGCCGCCCGTAGCGCAGCCAATACAGACTCCGGCACGTCCTCATCCCGTCCGTATGGAGCCATGATGACCAGGTCGGCATCGGCCGTGGCTTCCAGGCCCAGGCCGACGTGCATCGATAGCCCGGACTTCATCTTCACGTCTCCGGGGACGGGAGTGCAGACCCTGAAGTCAAAGCCGGGAACCCCACTCCCGCGGTCCGCGCGGTCAATGCCAAAGACCTCGCAGGCGGTCCCGAATTCGAAGATCGAGAAGTTGGGAACAACAATGATTGCCACCGTTTTCAACATAGATCCAGTGTGGCAGAAAATTGCCTAAACGGGTCGTTTCTGCCACTGTTTCTTGGGGTGCACCAGGACCACGATGGAGTCATGGAATTCATCGGAGTCTTGCTCTTCATCATCCTCATCATCACGGCCGCCGCTTCCATCTCAGCTGTCCTTCGGGACGGCCGCGGCCGGCTTCCCGACCGTTCCGAGCCCTGGACGGCGAGGGATCTGCCTAACAACTCATGCTGGACCCTGCGCGCGTTCTAAGCACAGTCTGCTCCTGAACACGGACGATTTTTGTCCGCATCTTGGGCTAGATTCAATGCCATGATCCAGACATCCGCGAGGCTCCTGCAATTGCTGTCCTTGTTGCAGGTCCGGCGTGAATGGACCGGCCCGGCATTGGCCAAGCGGATGGGTGTCACCGAGCGCACCGTCCGCCGCGACATCGACAAGCTCCGGAACCTCGGCTACCCCATCCACGCTTCGCCGGGCATAGCCGGCGGCTATCAGCTGGGCGCCGGGGCGCAGCTCCCGCCGTTGCTGCTCGACGACAATGAAGCACTCGCCGTCGCACTGGGGCTCAACTCCGTGGCGGCGGGTCCGGTCGCCGGTATCGGCGAAGCGTCGGTTCGAGCCTTGGCCAAGCTCGAACAGGTGCTGCCCGCGCGTCTCCGCCCGAAGTTCGCGATGCTCAAGGCCGCGGTCACCACACTGCCCAGCAACGCGGCGTCGGTGGACCCCCAGCAGCTCACAGTGGTCTCTGCGGCAATTGCGGACAAGCGACAACTCAGTTTCGACTACGTCAAGGCTGACGGCGACGCTGGCCGGCGTCTGGTGGAGCCATACCGGCTGGTGGACACCGGGCGGCGCTGGTACCTCGTCGCGTGGGATGTGGACCGGGAGGACTGGCGCACGTTCCGCGCCGACCGCATCGCCTCGCTACCGGCCGAACGGAAGAAGTATGTGCCGCGCCCCCTGCCGGCCAAGGACCTCGCGGACTACGTCCAGCGCTCCGTGACCCGCTCGCCGTACCGTTACGACGTCGTCGTGCGTCTCCACGCCCCCATCGCCGAGGTGGCCGCCGTCGTCGGCCCGCAGCTCGCGAGCTTGAGCGACGACGGCGGGAACGCCACCCTGCTCCGTGCCGGCTGGGACAGCCTGGCCCAGCCCGCGGCGCACCTCGCGGCGCTCGACATGGACTTTGAGATCATCTCTCCGGAGGAATTCAAGGAATATGCCCGCACCATGGCCGGGCGATTGGAAAAGGCCGCCGGGAAGCACGCACTGCAAGGCGACGCGCCGCCACAGTAGACTGTCAGCAGCCATGACACTTCATATTTCCTACCCCGCAGAGCTGCCCGTCTCCGAGCGCCGCGAGGACTTGATGGCGGCCATCGCCGCAAACCAGGTGACCATCATCGCCGGCGAAACCGGTTCCGGCAAGACAACCCAGATCCCGAAAATGTGCCTGGAACTCGGCCTCGGGGACAAGGGCTTGATCGGCCACACCCAGCCGCGCCGCCTTGCCGCGCGTACCGTTGCCGAACGCATCGCCTTCGAAATGGGCGTGGAGATAGGGCAGGAAGTGGGCTTCCAGGTCCGTTTCACCGGCGAAGTCAGCAGGGCAACCAAAATCAAGCTGATGACCGACGGCATCCTGCTGGCCGAGATCCAGCGGGACAAGCTCTTGCGCAAGTACAGCGCCATCATCATTGACGAGGCGCACGAGCGCAGCCTCAACATCGACTTCATCCTGGGCTACCTCAAGCGGATCCTGCCGCAAAGGCCGGACCTGAAGGTCATCATCACCTCGGCGACCATCGACCCCCAGCGTTTCGCGAAGCATTTCGGCAGCGAAGAAGAACCTGCGCCGATCATCGAAGTCTCGGGCCGGACCTACCCGGTGGAGATCCGCTACCGTCCGCTATCCCAGCCGGCCGGCGGCAGTGCCTCCGGCGAAGATGAGGACGCGTCGGACGACGAGCTTGAGGAGGACCGCGATCCCCTCGACGCCGTGTGCGACGCCGTCGACGAGCTCGCCCTCGAGGCTCCGGGAGACATCCTCGTGTTCTTCTCCGGCGAGCGCGAAATCCGCGACGCGGCGGAAGCCCTGAACGGCCGGATCCAAGCCAACCGCAGGCTGGCGGGCACGGAAGTCCTCCCGTTGTTTGCCCGATTGAGCCTGCAGGAGCAGCACAGGGTCTTCAACCCGGGCGGCAAACGGCGGATCATCCTTGCCACCAACGTCGCGGAAACTTCCCTGACGGTGCCGGGCATCAAATACGTCATCGACACCGGCACGGCCCGCATCTCGCGTTACTCGCACCGCACCAAAGTGCAACGGCTGCCGATCGAACGTGTTTCGCAGGCATCGGCAAGCCAGCGTTCCGGCCGCTGCGGTCGCGTGTCCGAAGGTATCGCCATCCGGCTCTATTCCGAGGAAGACTTCGAGTCCCGCCCCCCGTTCACTGATCCGGAGATCCTGAGGACCAACCTTGCCGCGGTCATCCTGCAGATGACCGCCATGGGTGTTGCCCGCGGCCCCAAGGACGTCGAGAACTTCCCCTTTGTTGAGCCGCCGGACTCCCGCGCCATCAACGACGGCGTCACGCTGCTGCGCGAACTCGGCGCCCTAAGCGCAGCGCGCACGGGCGACGGCGAGGCTCCCCCGGCCATCGACGGCGGCAACGCGCGCACCGGGGGCGCAGAAAACCGGGGCGGCCTGACCGCCGTCGGGCAGAAGTTGGCCCAGCTCCCGGTGGACCCGCGGCTCGGCCGCATGATTGTGGAAGCCGGAAAGCGCGGCTGTGTCAAAGAAGTCATGATCCTGGCAGCGGCCTTGACCATCCAGGATCCGCGGGAGCGTCCGAGCGATAAGCAGCAGCTTGCCGCCGAGAAGCACGCGCGCTTCCGGGACGAGAACTCGGACTTCACCGGATTCCTGAATCTGTGGAACTACATCCAGGAAAAACAGCAGGAGCTCTCCTCCACGCAGTTCCGCCGGCTGTGCAGGAACGAGTTCATCAACTACCTGCGCGTCCGCGAATGGCAGGACCTCTTCCAGCAATTGCGCCAGCTCGCCAAGCCGCTGGGAATCACTATCGACAACAAGCGCGAGGCCGACCCCGTAGGCAACAACGAGGGAATCCACATCAGCCTGCTTTCGGGGCTGCTGAGCCACATCGGCATGCTGGATGAACGCAAGCGCGAATACGCCGGAGCACGAGGCAGCCGTTTCGCCATCTTCCCGGGCTCGGCGTTGTTCAAGAAGTCGCCCGCTTTTGTCATGGCCGCGGAGTTGGTTGAAACTAGCCGGCTCTGGGCCCGGGTCGCGGCGAAATTCGATCCCCTGTGGGCCGAGCAAGTCGCACCGGATCTCGTGAAGCGCTCCTACAGCGAGCCCCACTGGTCCACCCGGACGGGCTCGGTCATGGCGCACGAGAAGGTGATGCTCTACGGGGTTCCCATCATCCCGAACCGCCGCATCAACTACGGCAGGATCGACCCCGAGCTTTGCCGCGAACTCTTCATCCGGCATGCCCTGGTAGAAGGCGACTGGAAGACGCACCACAAATTCTTCCACCGCAACCGCGCCTTGCTCCACGAGATCGAGGAACTCGAGACGCGGATGCGCCGCCGGGACATCCTGGTGGACGATCACACGCTGTTCGAGTTCTACGACGCCAGGATCGGCAAGGACGTGGTTTCCGAACGCCACTTCGACAAATGGTGGAAGGAAGCCCGCCAGCAGGACCCCACCTTGTTGGACTTCGACCAATCGCTGCTCATCAGCGAGGACGCCGAAGCCCTGGACGATTCCGCCTACCCGAAAACCTGGCTGCACAAGGGCTTTGACCTGCCCCTGAGCTACGAGTTCCATCCCGTGGCTCCCGGCTCCCCGCCCAATCCCTCGGACGGCGTAACAGCCGAGGTTCCCGTGCTGTTCCTCAACCAGCTCGACGACGCCGCCTTCCGATGGCAGATACCCGGCCAGCGGGTGGAGCTCGTCACGGCCCTGATCAAGTCGCTGCCCAAACAGATCCGCAAGAACTTCGTGCCGGCCCCGGACGTGGCCCGGCAAGCGGCTGCTGCCTTGGAAGCCGACTTCGATCCCGCCTCGGACGATCTTGAGGCCTCGCTCGAGCTGGTGCTGCGCCGTATCCGGGGACACATCATTCCTCCGGGATCGTGGAATTGGGACGCTGTGCCGGCGCACCTCCGCGTCAGCTTCAAGGTAGTGGACAGCCGCGGAAAGGTGCTCGACGAAGGCAAGGACCTTGCCGCGCTCCAGGAACAGCTGGCCCCGGCTACCCGCCGGGCCATCGCCGAATCCCTCGGGGCAACACCCGCGACGACGGCACGCGCCAACGGTCCGAAGGGCGCCCCAAATGCCGGCGGTACCGGATCCAGCGGCGGAAACGGCCGCGGCGGGACGACCCAGCAGTCCGCCGGTTTCCTGTCCGAGCAAACCGGGCTGACCGAGTGGACTTTCGGAGCTATCGAACGCCAAGTGACGCGCACGGTGAAGGGGCACGATGTCACGGGCTTTCCCGCTCTTGTGGATGAGGGAAAATCCGTTGCGTTGCGCGTGTTCCAGACCCGGGCGGAGCAGGAGCCGGCAATGCGCGGCGGCGTTATCCGGCTGCTCGTCCTGCGGGTTCCCGCCCCGGACCGCTACGTCCTGGAACATCTGAACAACACGGAGAAGTTGACGTTCAGCCAGAACCCTCACGGCTCGGTGAGCGCCTTGATCGCGGACTGCGTCCTGGCGGCCGTCGACAAGCTGACTCCGGCCGAACTTCCTTGGGACAAGGCGGCGTTCGACGCCCTGTACGAACTGGTCCGTGCGGAGCTGATCGACACCGTCTTCACGGTGACCGCCGTCGTCGAACGCATCTTGGGGAGCACCCGGCGGATCGAGAAGCAACTCAAGGCCAGCACGAGCCTCGCCTTGATCAGCGCGCTCAACGACATGAAGAGCCAACTGGAGCAGCTCGTGTTCCCCGGTTTTGTGGCACGGACGGGCTACGCCCAATTGAGCCAGCTGCCCCGGTATCTGGCCGGAATCGAGAAACGCCTCGAAAAGCTCCCGAACAATGTCCAGCGCGACGGGCTGAACATGTCCGTCGTGCAGGCCTTGGAAGACGACTACGACGACGCCGTCTCCGCGCTGCTGCCCGGCCGACGAGCAGGAGCCGAGTTAACACGGGTGCGCTGGATGATCGAGGAGCTGCGCGTGAGCCTTTTCGCCGTCGAGCTCGGCACAGCCTACTCGGTTTCGGAAAAGCGCATCCGGACCGTCCTCAACCAGGCGCTGGCACCCGCGTAGCCGGGCAGTACCGACGCTCGCTCACCTATACACGCCTTTCCCCCGACGCTCGCTCACCTATGCAGGCCTTTCCCTGCCAAAGGTGAGCGGGCGTTTGGAAAAACACCACCAAAGGTGAGCGGGCGTTTGGAAAAACACCACCAAAGGTGAGCGGGCGTCACCCCGGAACCGGGTCGCCGGACCGCAAGGGTGCTGCCACCTCGGCGGCTTCTCGGGGCCTCAGTCCGCCGGAACGAAGTCGCCGTGCCCGGCGGCGACGAGGCCGGCGCGGAGCTTCGCCGCGTTCGCGTCGAGCCGCGCAGGGTCCGGGTTGTGCTCTACGGTTCCGAAGTCGAAATCGGCCAGGGACGTTGCCGGGAAGACGTGCACGTGAAAGTGCTCCACTTCGAATCCCACGACGGAGAGTCCTGCCCGTGGCGCGCCAAACGCCTCCACTTGTGCCTTGCCGATTGTCTGCGCGACGGACATGACTTTGTTGAGGAGCTCAGGGGGAACGTCGGTCCAGCGGTCCACCTCTTGGCGCGGCACCACGAGCGTGTGGCCGTCGGTAAGCGGGGCGATGGTCAGGAAGCCCACGACGTCGTCGTCCTTCCAGACAAAACGTCCGGGAATCTCGCCGTTGATGATCTTGGTAAACAGGGTGCTCATACGTCTGCCTTTTCCGAAGCGGGCTGAAGGGTCTTGGTATCGAGGACGAAACGGTATTTGACGTCGCCGGCAACCATGCGGTCGTAGGCTTCGTTGAGTTGCCGGGCAGTGACGACTTCGACGTCGCTTACTATGCCGTGCTCGGCACAGAAGTCCAGCATTTCCTGGGTCTCGGCAATGCCGCCGATCAACGAGCCCGCATAGGAGAGGCGGCGCCGGATCAGCGCGCCGGGGTTGACCGGGGGCATGGCGGTGGGAGGGAGCCCCAATTGGAAGAGGGCCCCGTTCAGCCGCAAGGTGCGGAAGTACGGGTTGAGGTCATGGGGCGCCGCCACGGTGTCGATAATGACGTCGATGGTGCGGTTGGCGCCTTCCATTGCCTCGGGATCCTTCGAGAGGATCACGTCGTCGGCGCCAAGTTCTATTGCCGCCTCGAACTTGGCCTCCGAGGTGGTGAAGACCACTACGTGCGCCCCCATGGCCTTCGCAATCTTGACCGCCATGTGGCCCAGCCCACCGAGTCCGACGACGCCTACGACGTCCCCCTCCTCGACGTCGAAGTAGCGCAGCGGCGAGTAGGTGGTGATGCCCGCGCACAGCAACGGCGCCGCCGCTGCAGGGTCGAGGCCCTCTGGCACCCGGAGCACGAAGCGGCGGTCAACCACCACCGAGGTGGAGTACCCGCCCTGGGTGATGGAGTTGCCGTTCCGCGCGTCCTTCACCCCATAGGTGCCGACGTTTCCGCGTTCGCAATACTGCTCCAGGCCTTCGAGGCAGCTGCCGCACTCGCGGCAGGAATCCACCATGCAGCCGACGCCCACCAGGTCTCCCGGTGCGAAGTCGTCGACGGCGGAGCCAACGCTGCGGACCCGGCCCACGATTTCGTGGCCGGGGACCAACGGATAGTCCTGGGCCCCCCATTCGCCCCGTGTCGCGTGGACGTCGGAGTGGCAGAGGCCGCAGAAATCGATCTCGATCTCGACGTCGTCTTCCTTGGGAACGCGGCGGGCCACGGTCAGCGGGACAAGACCGCTGTCCGCAGAAGTGGCGCCGTATGCGGCCGCGAGTGTCGGCGTGCCGTGCGCGCCGGGTGTTGATGGCGCGCCGGGTGTAGATGGGGCGGCCTCCGCTGTCTCGTCAGCCACGACGAGCGGCTTGCCAAGGGGTGGAGGAACGGGGCGTCCGGGAGTCATGCTTCGACGCTACCCCTGCAGGTTGATTTATTGCCACTCTGCGCTGCCACGCCCTCCGGCTTCGCTGCGGCCATGGTTCACTGACCCGGAGATCCCAGCGGCGCTGCTCCAGTGAGCACCTGGTTGGAGTCGAGCGAGGACCACTGCGAAAAGGAGCCCGGGAAGAGTGCCGCCCTGAATCCGGCGATTTCCAGGGCAGCGATCTCGTGGGCTGCCGTTACGCCGGAACCGCAGTAAACCGCTACCTTGCTGCCCTCGTCGATGCCCAGGGCCGCAAATCTATTGCGGAGCTGGGCTGCGCGGAGGAACGTGCCGTCCGGTCCGAGGTTTCCGGCTGTGGGGGCGCTCAGCGCGCCGGGAATGTGTCCCGCGCGGGGATCAATGGGTTCGATTTCGCCGCGGTAGCGCTCCCCGGCCCGGGCATCGAGAAGAATTCCGTGGTTGTGCCACTCCGCTGCCTCGTCCATGGTGATCGCATCCATGTGGCCGTGTCCCAGCACCACATCGCCGGGAACCGGCGGCTGCTCGTCCTGCGCCAACGGGTGGCCGGCCGCTCGCCAGGCACCCAGTCCGCCGTCGAGCAGGAAGACGGAATGGAAACCGGCGTCCCGGAGCAGCCACCACAACCGCGCCGCGGCGGTGCTGCCGCTGTCGTCGTACGCAACCACGGTGTCGCCGTCGTTGATGCCCCAGGCCCGGGCGCTTCGCTGCAGCGCGGCGGTGGGCGGCAACGGGTGCCTGCCCCGGCCCTCGGCCGATGGATCGGCGAGTTCGTTGTGCAGGTCGACATAGACCGCGCCAGGAATGTGTGCCTGGCGGAAGTGCGAATGGCCGTGCGGATCGCCCAACACCCACCGAACATCGAGCAAAACAGTCCGCTTGCCCGCGTCCATGCGGTCCTTGAGCGAGGCTACGTCAATGATCGTGGCCATCAAATCTCCTTCGTTACGCTGTGCCTACCAAACGACGTCGAAGCTGCCGCCGTGCAGCTGCCAACCGGCTACCAGCCTATCCTTGGGCGGCCGCCGCCGCCGGTAGGCTGGATCGGTGAGCACTCTACGCAACCAGGACCGGGCTTGGGCCAGCGAGGCAATCCGACGCATCGAAGCCGAGAACAACCGCTCGGCGGATACGCACCTCTACGCGGTGCCGCTCCCCGAACACTGGGGAGTCCAGCTCTACCTCAAGGACGAGTCCACGCACCGTTCGGGCAGCCTCAAGCACCGATTGGCCCGCTCGCTTTTCCTCTACGGCCTGGTCAACGGCTGGATCACGGAAGGGACCACCATCGTCGAGGCTTCCAGTGGAAGCACGGCTGTGTCCGAGGCCTACTTCGCCAGGCTGATCGGGCTTCCGTTCATCGCCGTGATGACCCGGACCACCAGCCCCGAAAAGATCGCCCTCATCGAAGAGTTCGGTGGCACCTGCCTCCTCGTGGATCACGCCTCGGAGGTCTATGCGATGGCCGAGGAGGTTGCCCGGACGTCCGGCGGTTACTACATGGACCAATTCACTTTTGCTGAGCGCGCCACCGACTGGCGGGGCAACAACAACATCGCGGAATCGATCTTCGAGCAGCTGGCCCTCGAAGAGCATCCGGTGCCCGAGTGGATCGTCGTGGGCGCCGGCACCGGCGGAACCAGCGCCACCATCGGCCGGTACCTGCGGTACCACTGCCACTCAACCCGGCTGGCAGTGGTCGATCCCGAAAATTCCGCGTTCTATCCCGGCTGGCGCGACGGCGTCCCGGACTACTCGACGGGCATGCCGTCCAGGATCGAAGGCATCGGACGGCCGCGCATGGAGCCCAGCTTTGTGCCGGCCGTCATCGACACCATGATCCAGGTTCCCGATGCCGCCTCTGTGGCTGCCATGCGGCACCTGCGCCGGCTGGCCGGACTGCACGCCGGGCCTTCCACGGGAACCAACCTGTGGGGCGTTTGCCAACTGATTGCCGAGATGGTGGCCCGGGGAAAGCGCGGCAGCATTGTGTCGCTCATGTGCGACGCCGGCGATCGCTACGCGGGGAGCTACTACAACCCGGACTGGCTAGCCGAGCGTGGACTGGATCCGGCCCCGTACGAGGCCGTGCTCGCTGACTTCTTCGAGACAGGCATCTGGCCGCCCAGCATGTAGACGGCGCACTATTTAGGGGCGCGACGGACTGAGCTAGACCTCCACCGATTCCCGCGGCGACAACCTCGCATAGCTGGTACCGTACTTCGCGCCGATCCTGGTCACATGGGCTTCCACCAATCCGCGTCCCAGTTCGTTGAGGAGGCCATCGTGGACCGGATAGGCCTTGGGCGCTCGGACCGCGATCACGAAGTCAACCACCTCGCCCACCTTTGACCACGGCGCGTGGATTGGCACCAGCAGGGTTTGTACGTCGACGCCATCAGGGACAACGAACGAGTCCCCCGGGTGGAAGACGTTTTCGTCCACGAGGTAGCCGATGTTGGCCACGACCGGAATCTGCGGGTGGATGAGGGCATGCTGGCCTCCGAAGGAACGAATCGCGAAGCCCCCCGCTTCAAAGGACGTCCCGGGTTCGACGGCGTGTACCCGATCGCCGTCGTCGCCCGCCTTCGCGGCCAGCTGGGAAGCGATTCCCGAGGGTGCGTGCACCTGAAGTCCCGGGTTTCCCTTGAGGGCCCCGACGACGGCGTCCGCGTCCACATGGTCGGCGTGCTCATGCGTGATCAGCACCGCGTGGGCACCTGCGAGGGCTTCCTCGGACTCGGAAAAAGTCCCTGGGTCGATCACGAGGACCTGACTGTCCTTTTGCAGGCGGACACAAGCGTGGGTGAACTTGGTGAGCTTCATGCAGCCAGCCTAGGGCGGGCCTGCAATGGTGTCCACGAACCGACGTCCGAGCGTGGCCTGCTGGTAACGTTGGTACTTGCGAACATCCACATCGAAATGAGTCCACGAATGTCACAGGGCGCCCATGCCGCCACGTCCGGGCCCGCAGCCCGGTCGCTTCCGGATGCGAAGGATCCCGCCGTCAAGGAGCAGCGCGTCACCAAGCAACGCCTTGCGGTCAGCGCCGCCCTGGACGAACTTGACGACTTCGTGAGCACGCAGGAACTGTACCGGCTGCTCCAGAACCAGGGCGTTTCCGTGTCCCTGGCAACGGCGTATCGCATTCTGCAGTCGCTTGCCGACGACGGCCTTATCGATGTGCTGAGGAACGCCGATGGCGAAGCCGTCTACCGCCGCTGTGCCGTCACGGGCCACCACCATCATCTGCTGTGCCGCAATTGCGGCAAGGCCGTCGAAGTGGAAGCTCCAGCCGTCGAGACGTGGGCGGCCCGGGTGGCTGCCGAGAACGGCTACACCGAAGTGGCGCACACGGTGGAGATTTTCGGTCTCTGCCCTGAGTGCAGCGCCAAGAAGGCTGCGGGCCTGCTCTAGCCGGCTACCGTCTGGTCCTGGATAGCCTCGCCCACGGCGGCGTGGGGACGAACGATCCTGCCGTTGATTCCCCGTTTGGCCCGTACGTTGCCGATGATCCGGCACACCACATAGATCAGGAACGACAAAGTGGTGACATACGGGCTGATCGGAATCCGGCTGCCGAGCGCCAGGAGAATTCCACCCACGGTGGCAGTGATCGCAAAGACCACGCTCAACAAGACCACGAGCCGCGGCGACGTGGTCACCCGCAGGGCAGCAGCCGCGGGCGTGATCAACAATGCCAGGACCAGAAGCGCGCCGACTATCTGGATGGACAGGGCAACGCTGACGCCGAGCAACACCATGAAGGCAATCGCCAAGCCACGGACAGGCACTCCCCTGGCTTCCGCCATCTCGGGGTCCACGCTCGCGAAGCTGAGCGGGCGCCAAATTGCGGCCAGTGCGAGCATGACCACCACAGCCGTGCCTGCCAGGACCTGGAGCTGGACGGTGTCCACCGAAACGATCTGGCCGGTCAGTAGCCCGAACTTGTTGGCAGCCCGGCCCTGGTAGAGGGCCAGGAACAAGATGCCAAGGCCCAGGCCGAACGGCATGATGACGCCAATGATCGAGTTCTTATCCCGCGCCCGGACGCCCATGAGTCCCAGAAGCAGCGCAGCCGCGACGGATCCCGCAAGCGAACCGAAAATGATGTCCGCCCCGATGAGCAGGGCGAAGGAGGCACCGGCGAAGGACAACTCCGAAATGCCGTGCACCGCGAAGGCGAGGTCCCGCTTCATGACGAAAGTGCCGATGAGCCCGCCGAGCAGGCCTAGGACTGCACCGGCCCAGATGGAATTCTGGACGAGCGCCAGCAGTTCGCCATAGTTTTCAAAGTTGAAGATGGTGTGCAGTATGCTTCCGAGATCCATTTAGTGACCTTCCTCAACACCGGCGTGAGCGTCATCGTGGTAGTGGGTCGTCGCGTCCGGAAGCCCGACGACGACGATCCTGCCGTTCGCGCGGATGACCTCAACGCGGCTGTTGTACAGCTCGGACAGGACCTCGGTGGTCATGACCTCCTCCGGTGTTCCCACCCGGAACCTGCCGCCTGCAAGGTAAAGAACCCGGTCGACGTAGTCGATGACCGGGTTGATCTCGTGGGTCACGAACACGACCGCGCTGTTCCGCTCGTGGCATTGCTGGTTGATGAGGGCACTCACGGCCTGCTGGTGGTGCAGGTCCAAGGACAGCAGCGGTTCGTCACAGAGGAGGAGTTCAGGGGCCGCGGCAAGGGCTTGCGCAACGCGGAGCCGCTGTTGCTCGCCGCCGGACAATTGGCCAAGCGGCACGCGGGCGTAGTCGCTCGCCCCCACCAAGTCCAGGAGCGAGTCGACGCGTTGATTGACGGCTTTGGCCTTGATCCGCAGGCCCCAGCGGTGGCCGTCGACGCCGAGGGCAACCAGGTCCCTGGCACGCAAGGGCGTATCCGGAGCAAAGGACTTCTGCTGCGGTATGTAGCCGATCTTCCGGCTGCCACGTTCCACGGCGTGTCCGGCCACGGTCACCGTCCCCGAGTGAAGCTGCTGCAAACCGAGGAGGACTTTGAGGAAGCTGGTCTTGCCGCTGCCGTTGGGGCCGAGCACAGCGAAGAACTCACCCGCCAGGATGTCCACGTCGAGGTCCTTCCAGAGGGCCCGTTGGCCAAACTGGAGGCCCGCGCCGCGAAGGCTCACTACCGGTGTCAAAAAGATTCCTCGATCCATGGGGTTCGCGAAGCGATGGTGCTGGTGGCCAGCTCTTGGATGAACGGAGAGGGCCCCGCAGCCGCCCTGTATATCTTAGGACGATTGCGGGGCCCGTCTGCTCTTACATGCCGGCGCCGTTTACTTGTTCAGGGCAGCAGCAACGTTGCCCACATTGTCCGTCATCCAGGCGACGTAGTCCTTGCCCTCGGGAAGTGTCTCGGTGAAACCGATCACCGGAACCCCGGCGGCGGTTGCGGCGGCCTTCAGCTTTTCCGTCTCGGCGCTTGCAGTCTGTTCGTTGTACGCAAGGAAGCGAACGGACTTCGACGAAATCAGATCGCTCGTTTCCTTGACTGCTGCCGGCGGAACGTCCGAGCCGACTTCAATAGCGTGGCTGAATTCCTCCGGCGTCTTGTTCTCCAAGCCTGCAGCTTCAAGCAAATACCCGGGAACGGGCTCCGTGATGGCGACCGGAGCGGAACCCTTGGACGACTTGATTTCAGCGACTTTGGCGCTGAGTCCGGTCAGCGAGGACTTGAACTTGCCGGCGTTGGCCGTAAAGCTCTTGGCATCGGCCGGCTTCAGGCTTCCAAGCTTCGCAGCGACGGCGTCGGCCACTTTCGCCATGGCGTCGAAGTTGTACCAGACGTGCTCGTTGAACCCTTCCGGCACCGCTGAGGGGGATGTGCTGCTCGTCCCCGCGGGAAGGAGCCCCGAAACGTTGACCGCAGTGATCGTCTTGTCCGCAGCCACCTTGCTGTCATCGGCCAGCTTGCTGAAGAAGTCGTCGTAGCCCGCGCCGTTGTCGATCACCAATTGGGCTTTGGAGACGACCAGTTTGTCCTGGGTGCTTGCCTCGTAGGAGTGCGGATCCTGGCCGGTCTTGCTGATGATGGACGTGACAGACACCTTGTCACCGCCGACGCTCTTGGCGATGTCGCCGTACACGCTGGTGGAGGCGACCACGTCGATCACTCCCGACGACGACGGCGCCGTCGCGGCGGGTGCCGAGCATGCGGCAAGCAGGACGGCAACGCCGCCGGAGGCGGCAAGGGAAGCAACTGCGGCAAGGGAATGACGGGCGGCGGTACGGCGCACGGGAACCTCGGATCTACCGAATCAAGCACAACAGGGGACTCAAATGAGTGTACCCACAAATGGGAATGATTCCTATTTAGAATTCCAGGCGGGTCCTGCCGGCCCCTCGGGGCCAGCAGGAGGCTAGGCTGACTCGGGTCCGCCCAGCCGCCGGATTCCCCTGGCCTGGGTGGCGTCACGGATCTCGCCCACAAGCTGTTCGATAACGTCCTCCAGGAACAACACTCCAAGGGTCGCGCCACCTGTCCCCACAACGCGGCCGAGGTGCGAGCCGGTCCGCTGCATCACGGCCATGGCATCTTCAATTTCGTCCTCGGGCGCGAGGTTCACGAGGGACCGGATCCGGCTCTCCGCGATCGGATAGCGGCGTCCCTCTTCGGGGATGGAAAGCACATCCTTGATGTGCAGGTAACCGGTCAACTCGCCGTCGTCGTCCAACACGGGGAAACGGGAGAAACCGGTACGGCTGACCGCCTTCTCGAGTTGACGCGGCGTAGAGCCAGGCTTGAGCGTTACGAGTTTGTCCAGCGGAACCATGATGTGCGCCGCGGTGTGCTCGGAAAACTCCAAAGCGCCGCTCAGCAGGCCGGCGTCGTCGTCCACGAGCCCGTGGCGGGTCGATTCCTGCACGATCGACTGCACTTCTTCCAGCGTGAAGGAGGAAGTCACCTCGTCCTTGGGCTCGATTTTCATCAGTCGAAGGATGCGGTTTGCCAGCCAGTTCAGGGTCCAGATGACGGGCTTCACGAAACGGGCCACGTGGACCAACGGCGGCGCCAGCAGCAACGCTGCCTTGTCTGCGACCGAAACAGAGATGTTCTTGGGGACCATCTCGCCAAAGGTCACATGCAGGAACGTGACCGCCAGCAAGGCAACCGCAAACGCTATAACGTCCGCCAATTCAACAGGGACGCCTACGGATTCCAGCGGCGCTCCCAGCAAATGGTGGATGGCAGGCTCGGCCACGAGGAGGATCAGCAAGGAACACACGGTGATGCCGAGTTGGGCACACGCCAACATCAGCGAGACGTGTTCCATTGCGTACAGAGTGGTCTGCGCGCGCTTGGAACCGCGTTGGGCCAAAGGCTCAATCTGGCTGCGGCGCGCAGACATGACGGCAAACTCGGCGCCGACAAAGAAGGCGTTGCCGATCAACAGCACCACGAGCCACAGGATTCCTACCCAGTCGCTCATGCGGCACGTCCTTTGCGGCTGGTTTTGGCCATGGGGTTGCCAACGGCATCGCCTGCCGAACCGCCGGAGCCCTTACTCAACCGTTTGCCCGCCTGCTTCCTGCTTTGCCATCCGCCCGAATCGCTTTCCGTAGCGCCTTTATCGTCGTCGCCGTCATCGTCGGCGTCGGGCGCCGTGGGGTGGAAGCAAATGCGGTCGATCCGGCGGCCGTCCATACGGGTGACGGCCAAGGTGCCGCCGCCGGCCTCGACAACGTCGCCCACCAACGCGATCCGTCCAAGTTGGCTCATGACGTAACCACCCACGGTCTCGTAGGCGGGGTCGTCGGGAACCGTGAGGCCAGGGATCTGCTCGCTGACCTCGTCCGGGCGCAAGAGTCCAGGGAAATACCAGTCCCCCGAGGCGCTCTGCAGCAGTCCAGGACGGACTTTGTCGTGCTCATCCGCAACTTCGCCGACGATTTCCTCCACGAGGTCCTCAAGGGTCGCGATCCCCGCGGTTCCGCCGTACTCGTCAAGCACCACCGCGAGTTGCAGGTTGCCCTCGCGAAGTTCCAAAAGCAGGGCGTCAAGGTGGATGGTCTCGGGAACGCTCAGGACCTCGGACATGATTGCTCCGGCTTCCAGCCGGCTCCTGCGTTCCGACGGGACGGACACGGCTTTCTTGATGTGCACCACGCCCCTGATGTCATCGGCCGATTCGCCGATGACCGGGAAGCGCGAATATCCGGTCCGCCGCGCCGCTTCGATGATGTCCGATACCGGCTGGTCGGCGTCGATGGTTTCCATGCGGATGCGCGGGGTCATGACGTCCGCCGCCGTACGCGCCGAGAAGTTCAGGGTCCGGGCAACAAAGTTGGCCGTGCCGGCGTCGAGGGTTCCCAGCTCTGCCGAACGGCGTACCAGGGAGGCAAGTTCAGAAGGCGAGCGGGCACCCGAGATCTCTTCCTTGGCCTCGAGTCCGACGAGGTTGAGCATCTTGTTCGAGAAACCATTGAGCAGAACGATTGCGGGCTTGAACACGGCCGTGAACATCAGTTGCGGGCGGGCCAACGCCCGGCCCAGCGGGAATGCCAGGGCCAGGGCCATGTTCTTCGGGACGAGTTCGCCGATCAGCATCGACAAAACGGTGGCGAAAGTCATGGCCAGGATGAGTGACAAGGACTGCGCAGCGGCCTCAGGCAGCCCGGCCCAAAGCAGGGGTCCGTGCAAGAGGGAGCCGACGGATGGCTCCATGACGAAGCCGGTCAACAAGGTGGTGAGGGTGATCCCCAATTGGCAGCTGGAGAGCTGGGTGGAGAGGGACTTCAGGCATTTGAGCAACGCCGCGGCGGCATGGTCGCCGCCGTCGACCGCTCTTTGGACCGTTGACTGGTCAAGCGCCACGAGCGAGAATTCGACCGCGACAAAGAAGCCGGTACCCAGAACGAGGAGCACGCCGGCCAGAAGGAAAAGCCACTCCATCAGAGGCCGCCGGATGGTGCGGACGGCTGGAGCAGGGCGCCAGGAAGACTAATGGCTGGTTGACCCGGCGGAGGTTGGTCGGACGCTGCGGAAGAACTATCCGCCGACCGGCCGGCCTGGAGCTCCGGGGTGCGATGGGCATGTGTACGGGCATTGCCGGCTCTGTGGGTGCGTTGCTCGGAGATAGCCGAACGGCTTCCCCCGCAGCTCCCAGGCCGGCACCTAGAATTACTGTCCATAAGAATTCAAGTCTACAGTCCGGCCGCGGCGCGGCTTCACGCGACTTCACCGGCCGGGTTCGAGATCCGCGACGCTAAAACGGCAGGAAAAACCCGGGAAAAAAGATGCACCTCGGGACATGGAAGCCGGGGCATATCGCGATCGGCATGATTTAGATCACCACTATTGGCAGATAGCCGTCGCTCGTCACTAGACTGGCTAGGGTCTGAGTTCGCGGGACCCAGACCCTGGCTCGCCTTTGCACCTCCTGCAGTTCCCCGGGCCAGCTGGAAATCAACACTCATGGAAGAGGCGTATTTCAAGTGCCAGAGCAGCCAAGCCACCGTCTACCCGAGGAATTTGGCGGAAACGAGTGGCTCGTTGACGAACTGTACGAGCGGTACCAGCAGGACAAGAATTCGGTCGACGCCAAATGGTGGCCGCTTTTCGAGTCTTTCGACACCGCTGACGGCACTTCTTCCAACGGAACCTCCGCAGCCCCTGCCAACCCTCCCACTCGCGAGATTCCTGTCGTGGCACAGGCCGCCGCAACGGCAATGACGCCGGCCGCGCCTGTGGTTGCCCCGGCAGCCACCCCTGCCGCCCCCGCACCTGCTCCGGCTGCTCCAGCAGCACCGGTCAAGAAGGCTCCGGCCACTGTCGCCAAGGACGGCGCGCAGAAGCCATCCGACGGCAGCCAGTCCCAGCCGATCCCGGCACAGCTCCCCAAGAGCACCAAGGCTCCCACTCCCCCGGAAGAGGACGTCGTCTCCGTCCTCCGTGGTCCCGCCAAGGCCATTGCGTCCAACATGGTCATGAGCCTTGAGGTTCCTACCGCCACGAGCGTCAGGGCCGTTCCTGCCAAACTCCTGATCGACAACCGCGTTGTCATCAATTCCAACCTCGCCCGCGCCCGTGGCGGCAAGGTCTCCTTCACCCACCTCATCGGCTACGCAGTGGTCCGCGCCCTGTCCCAGTTCCCGTCGATGAACGTGTACTACGACGAAGTAGATGGCAAGCCCGTTGCCGTGCAGCCCGCACACGTCAACTTCGGCATCGCCATTGACATGCCCAAGCCCGACGGCACGCGCCTCCTGATGGTTCCCAACATCAAGAAGGCCGAGACCATGAACTTCGCGGAGTTCTGGCACACCTACGAAGACCTCATCAAGCGTGCGCGCAACGGCAAGCTCACGGCGGACGACCACGCGGGGACCACAGTATCCCTGACAAACCCGGGTGGCATCGGTACCGTGCACTCCGTGCCCCGGCTCTCCAAGGGCCAGGCGGCCATCATCGGCGTCGGGGCCCTCGACTACCCGGCTGAGTGGCAGGGCGCCAGCGAGAAGATCATCGCCCAGAACGCCATCAGCAAGATCCTCACGCTGACGTCCACGTACGACCACCGCGTCATCCAGGGCGCCGGAAGCGGCGAGTTCCTCAAGCTCGTCCACCAGCTGCTCCTCGGTGCCCAGAACTTCTACGACGAGATCTTCGAAGCACTCCGCATCCCCTACGAGCCCGTGCGTTGGAGCCCCGATCTCCAGGTCGACCCCGCTGACGAGATCAACAAGGTTGCCCGCATCCAGCAGTTGATCCACTCCTACCGGGTCCGCGGCCACCTCATGGCCGACACCAACCCGCTCGAATACGTCCAGCGCAAGCACCCGGACCTCGACGTGCTGACCTATGGCCTCACCCTGTGGGACCTGGACCGCGAGTGGCCTACCGGCGGATTCGGCGGCAAGCCGATGCTCAAGTTCCGCGACATCCTGGGCGTCCTCCGCGATGCTTACTGCCGCACTACGGGCATTGAGTACATGCACATCCAGGAGCCTGAAGAACGCAAGTGGTTCCAGGACCAGGTGGAGCACCCGTACTCCAAGCCGAGCCGCGAAGAGCAGCTTCGCATCGTTTCCAAGCTCAACGCAGCAGAGGCCTTCGAGACCTTCCTTCAGACCAAGTTCGTGGGCCAGAAGCGGTTCTCCCTCGAAGGCGGGGAATCCCTGATTCCGCTGCTGGACACCATCATTTCCGACGCCGCCGACGACGGACTCGACGAAGTCGCGATCGGCATGGCCCACCGTGGCCGCCTCAACGTGCTCACCAACATCGCGGGCAAGACGTACGCCCAGGTGTTCCGCGAGTTCGAAGGCACCCAGGACCCCCGCTCCGTGCAGGGCTCGGGCGACGTCAAGTACCACCTGGGCACTGAAGGAACGTTCACTTCGGACAACGGCAATGAGACCAAGGTCTACCTCGCCGCCAACCCGTCCCACCTTGAAGCGGTTGACTCCGTGCTTGAAGGCATTGTCCGGGCCAAGCAAGACCGGCTGGACCAGGGCGAAGCGTTCCCCGTGTTGCCCATCATGGTCCACGGCGATGCCGCCTTTGCCGGCCAGGGCGTTGTGGCGGAAACCCTCAACTTGTCCCAGCTGCGTGGTTACCGTACCGGTGGAACCATCCACATCATCGTGAACAACCAGGTGGGCTTCACCACCGCACCGTCGTCGTCGCGATCCTCGACGTACTCCACCGACGTGGCCAAGATGATCCAGGCTCCGGTCTTCCACGTGAACGGTGACGACCCCGAGGCCGTGGTGCGCATCGCGCAGTTGGCCTACGAGTTCCGCCAGCGCTTCCACAAGGACGTCATTGTGGACATGGTGTGCTACCGCCGCCGTGGACACAACGAGGGCGACGACCCCTCGATGACGCAGCCGCTCATGTACAACCTCATCGAAGCCAAGCGCTCCGTCCGCAAGCTCTACACGGAATCCCTCATCGGCCGTGGCGACATCACCGAGGACGAAGCCGAACAGTTGCTGCGCGACTACCAGGAACGCCTCGAACGCGTCTTCGCGGAGACGCACGCGGCGCAGACTTCGCCTATCCCGATCATCACGGCGGATTCCGCCGCGGTTTCGGACATCGAGCGTCCCATCGCCCAGCAGGCGGACTTCGGCACCAACGCGCCGGCCACCACCGCCATTTCAGCCGAAATGCTGCAGAGGATCGGCCAGGCGCACCTCGACATTCCGGAAGGCTTCACGGTCCACTCCAAGCTCAAGCAACTGCTTGAGAAGCGCGAGCAGATGTCCCGCGAAGGCGGCATCGACTGGGGCTTCGGCGAGATCGCGGCTTTTGGTTCGCTTGTCATGGAGGGCGTACCCGTCCGCCTTGCCGGCCAGGACTCCCGCCGTGGCACGTTCGTGCAGCGTCACGCCGTCTTCCACGACCGCGCCAACGGACGCGAATGGATGCCGCTAGGCAACCTGAGCGACGAGCAGGCCAAGCTGTGGATCTACGACTCCTTGTTGTCCGAATACGCAGCCATGGGCTTCGAATACGGCTACTCCGTGGAACGCCCGGACGCATTGGTGTTGTGGGAAGCCCAGTTCGGTGACTTCGTCAACGGTGCACAGACCATCATCGACGAATTCATCTCCTCGGCCGAGCAGAAGTGGGGCCAGCGTTCCTCGCTCGTGCTCATGCTGCCTCACGGCTACGAAGGCCAGGGGCCGGACCACTCGTCCGCACGCATCGAGCGCTTCCTGCAGCTTTGTGCCGAGGACAACATGATCGTGGCGAATCCCACCACTGCTGCCTCGCACTTCCACTTGTTGCGCCGGCAGGCCTACAGTCGTCCGCGCAAGCCGCTCATCATCTTCACCCCGAAGCAGCTTTTGCGCCTCAAGGGTGCAGCTTCCGCTGTGGAGGACTTCACCACGGGCGGCTTCAAGCCGGTTATCGGCGAACACGAGCCCCTTCAGGCCCAGAACATCGACCGCGTGATCCTGGTTTCCGGCCGGCTCTATTACGATCTCCTGTCGAACCGCCAGAAGACCGGCGACACCTCGACGGCAATCATCCGCCTGGAGCAGCTGTACCCGCTGCCCCAGGCCCAGATCGAGGCGGAACTGGCCAAGTACCCGAACGCCGACATCGTCTGGGCACAGGACGAACCCGCCAACCAGGGTCCGTGGCCGTTCATCGGCTTGAACCTGCCGCAGGCACTGGACCGCAAGGTCCGGCTCGTTTCGCGTCCGGCATCGGCCTCCACGGCAGCCGGTTCCATGAAGCGCCACAGCGCCGAACAGGCCACATTGCTGAAGCAGGCATTCGAACGCAAGTAAGACGGCGGCTGCCCGGCTGGAGGTTCAATACCCGCTTCCAGCCGGGCAGTTCTGTTTAATGGAACAAGTGTCCGGTGATACAGCCGCCCGGCCGGGCACAGTGCAAGGACCGCAACGTTTGGTGAAGAGGTAACTGTGGAAGACAGGAAGCTGCGCATCGCAGCTGTTGGTGATGAACTACTCGCCGGGCTCGGTGATCCCAGGGCCTTGGGCTGGCTCGGACGGGTTCTTGCACGGACTCCACAGGACTCCGTCCTTGTGGAAAGCTATTCTCTTCCGTGCCCTATGGAGGGCACAGAAGGCCTTGCGGCGCGCTGGCTCGACGAAGCCGGGAGACGCTTCAGCAACGTCCACGAAAACCGCCTGGTGATCGGCCTGTCCGGCCGCGACATCGAATTCGGCGTCTCCACAGCACGCAGCCGCCTCAATCTGGCCAATATCCTGGACGGGGCGTCCCAAAGCAACATCGAAGTATTCGTCGTCGGTCCGCCGCCCACGCTGGACCCGGCCAAAAACCGTCGGATCGCGGATCTCAACGCGGCATTTGCGGACGTCACCACCCGCCGCAACCATCACTACGTCGACACGTTCTCGCCTTTGATCAACCACGAACAATGGCGTACGGACCTCGCCGCGAATGGCGGCACCCCTGGCCAGGCGGGGTACGGACTCATGGCCTGGCTCGTGTTGCACCGCGGTTGGTTCCAGTGGCTGAGGATCGCCCAGCCGGAATAGCCGCGGCCGGAGATGCCCTTTCTCGCGCGCAAGACCCATTGCCAACTTGGATATCGCGATATATCGTGTGTACATAAACGCGATATATCGCAATTTCCGTAGTGCAGCAGCAATGGAGGGGTCATGTCAGAAGAAAACTGGACCGTCACCGGTCCCCGGACCATCGACGTCGACGGCGTCCGCTCACTCAAGCTGGGGATCGTCAAGGGCCGCTTCGACGTCGTCACGCACGACGAAGCAACCACCAGGATCGAAGTCTCGGAGATCGCCGGCGATCCACTGAGCGTCAGCCTCATTGACGGCCGGCTCGAAGTCCGCCACCAGTTGCACGGCCCGCAGGGCTGGTTCCGCAACCTGATGGGGACCGTCAACAACACCAGCACCAACACGATCGTGATCAGCATCGCGCTGCCAGCCGGCGTCGACGTCGAGGCAGGAACCGTGGGCGGCGACGGCATGGTGTCGGGCGTCAGCGGCCATATCCGCCTCAATACAGTTTCCGGGTCAGTCCTCGCGGACGGCACGCGGGGCGAGCTCCACGTCAACACCGTCAGCGGTGAAGTCATCGCCCGGAACCACGACGGCGTCATGACCGCCAAGAGCGTCTCGGGCGAAGTGACGGCTTCGGGCCGTTTCAAGAATATCCGTGCCAATACCGTCAGCGGCGACCTCAGCTTCGACCTTCACGGCTTTACCCAGGACTTCGGAGCCAATTCCGTTTCAGGCGACCTCACCGTCCGCCTGCCGCATGATGTGGGCGTGGACATCGTGGCCAAAACGGCCGGTGGCACTGTGATGATCGATGACCAGCTCTACGCGCAGTCAGGCGGCAGGGTCCAGACCATCGTTGGCCCCGACGAGCGGCTCATGGTGGCACGTACCAATTCCGTGTCCGGAAAAACCTCCATCATCCATGGCAGTGCGCCAACACCTGGAACAACGCACCCAGTCCCCGGAGAAGAGGAAGCCTGATGCCGCCCGTCTTTGCCCACGGAGCCCTCCGGCTCTACCTGCTGGCACTCCTGGAATCGGGCCCCAAGCACGGCTACGAGCTCATCAAGGCCCTCGGCGAACGCTTCGGCGGGACCTACTCCCCCAGTGCCGGAACCATCTACCCGCGCCTTGGCAAACTCGAGGAGGAGGGCCTTGTAGCCACCAGCAGCGACGGGCGCCGCACCAACTACTCCATCACCCCGGCCGGACTGGCGGAGCTCAACAGCCGGCGGCAGGAACTGGCCGACGTCGAGGACAACATCTCCGCCTCCGTGCGGCGGTTGGCCGACAATCTCCGCGACGATATCCGCAGCAACATGCGCGGCTTGCGTGCGGACCTGGCCGCGACCGCCGAAGCTGCGCGAGCCAATGCGAAGTCCGCGGAATTCCAGTCATGGGCCGGAAGCTACTCTCCGGAGGGACACCGCATCCTGAAGGAAGCCGAAATGATGGTCCAGTCCTTCCGCGATGACATACGCGTGGAGCTACGGCAGCACGCCGGCTCCAAGGCCCTGACACCGATTGCCCTCGAAACCGTGCGCACCGTCCTGGACCAGGCCAGGATCTCCATCCGGAATTCCCTGCGCGGCTGAGTCCGAAATCCCGCGGGGCTGGCCGGCACGGTTCGCGGGGCGGCCCCGTGATGTGGGAGACTGGAGGGCAGCTTTATTGAGTATCAAGAATCTAAGGAGGCCAGCTATGAGCAAGCGTGCACGTAAGCGTCGTGACCGTAAGCGCGGCGGCGCAAACCACGGCAAGCGTCCCAACACCTAAGCCAGCGGCTTAGCGTAAGACTTAATGCGGAGGGCCCCGGAAACCATCAGGTTTCCGGGGCCCTTGCCGTTTAAGGCTCTTACACGTCCACGGACTTCATAGCGTGGATCCTGTCCAGGATCGAGTTCTTGAGATTCTCAGGAGCCGCTTCCGTACAGGAGCGCTTTACCACGGTGCGGATGACGCACTCAAGGTCGTATTGCTCGGTGCACTCCGGGCAGTCTTCCAGATGCACTTTGATCTCTGCGATGTCCTCGCGGGTCAACGCACCATCGAGGTACTCGTAGATACGCTGCATCCGAGCATCGTCGCAGTCGCCCAATCCTTGGCAGCTCATTTCCTTTTCTCCTGTTTTTTGCTTGTGGCCGCGCCCACGGCCTTTTCTTCCGCGCCGGCGCTGATTCCCCGTTCCGCGGCATAGTCCGCCAGCAGATCGCGCAACATTTTCCTACCGCGATGAAGCCGGGACATGACCGTCCCGATCGGGGTATTCATGATGTCTGATATTTCCTTGTATGCGAAGCCTTCGACGTCAGCGAAGTACACCGCGAGCCGGAATTCCTCCGGAATGGACTGCAAGGCGCTCTTCACATCCGAGTCCGGCAAATGATCCAGTGCCTCCGCCTCCGCAGAGCGCAGCCCCGCGGACGTATGGGATTCCGCCCGCGCCAACTGCCAGTCTTCGATGGAGTCCGAATTCGACTGCAACGGTTCGCGCTGCCGCTTCCGGTAGAGGTTGATGTACGTGTTGGTCAGGATGCGGTACAGCCACGCCTTGAGGTTGGTGCCCGGCTTGTACTGGTGGAAGGCTGAGAAGGCCTTGGTGTAGGCCTCCTGGACCAGGTCCTCGGCGTCGGACGGATTCCTGGCCATGCGCATGGCAGCCGAATAGAGCTGGTCGACATACTGCATGGCGTCGCGTTCGAAGCGCGCCCTCCGCTGCTCGGGGGTCTCGGTTGCGAAGTCCACTGCAATCTCGACGTCGGCCTCAACAGTTGCGTCGCCGTCGGACGTTGCGTCCGTGACTTCGGTCGCTGCTGCTTTGTACATGGCCGCTGCGGCCGGATCCATGGTGCTCATTGCATCCAAGTCTACTGTCACCCTCCGGGAGTCCCTTGGCAGCTCCCGCCCAAGCGCCAAGTGTCCCTCGCGGTCCTTAACCAAGGCCAAAAAACCATCTCCACTCGAACGACATGACAAAGCGCGGCACAACACACACGCCATAATCCAAGGTCCAGCCCATACCGCACCTTCTTCTGACAACGGCAAGCTCCGGGCAAATATTCCGCAAAGATGCAAGACTAGATCCGACTGCACCCCGTGAACACCGCACCACTTGAACGCAACACCACTTGAACACTGTGGCAAGCCATCCAGGAGGCAAAACATGTCCCTCGTCCGTTTTCTCGCCAGGCCAATGTTGGCTTCCAGTTTTGTCGTCGCAGGGCTGGACAAGCTCAAGAACGCGGATGACACTGCCAAACAGCTCTCTCCGCTGCTCCGCCGCGCGGCCGAGTCGCTGCCTTTCCCGGCGGACGAGAAAGTGCTGGCTCGAGTCATCGGCGGCGCGCAAGTGGGGGCCGGCGCTTTGCTGGCCCTCGGCAAATGCTCCCGGTTCTCGGCAAGCCTGCTCGCCGGCATCTCGATCCTGAATACCTTTGTCGAGTGGCGTTCCGCGGACATCAGCACCAAGGAAGGCCGGCTCGCCCGCCGCGCCCAGTTGCTCAAGAACATTTCGCTGACGGGCGGCGTTTTCCTCGCCGCCGTCGACACCGCGGGCAAGCCGAGCCTTGCATGGCGCGCGGAACACCTCGCCATGGACGCCAAGAAGGCCACAGGCAAGCAGTTCAAGAAGACAGACCGGGCCGTCCGCAAGGCCGTAGACAACGCAGTTGGAGCATAAGGAAGCATGCCAGGAACCCCCGCCACGCAGACAGACGATTCAGGGAGCACCACAACCTCCGCACTCCCCCTGTGGCCGGCACCCTTCGCCAGCCACCCCGTGGATGCCACGGTCACGGTTCCTGGTTCGAAGTCCCTGACCAACCGCTATCTGGTCCTGGCGGCACTGGCCAACGGCCCAAGCAGGCTGCGGGCACCCTTGCATTCGCGGGATTCCGCACTGATGGTCGAGGCGCTGCGCCGGCTTGGCGCCACGATTACCGAGGTTCCCGGCGACGGACACTACGGCCCGGACCTTGAAGTCACTCCGATCGACCCCGTGGCTGCCGCATCGGAGACCGCCATCGACTGTGGCCTGGCCGGTACGGTCATGCGTTTCGTGCCGCCGCTCGCGGCCCTTCGCAACGGCGCTTCGGTGTTCGACGGCGATCCGCACGCACGCCAACGTCCCATGGGCACTATCATCGAAGCCCTCCGGACACTCGGGGTGGAAGTCAGCGCACTGGACGGGCACGCGGCGAGCTCCCTGCCGTTCAAGGTATCCGGCATGGGCTCTGTCCGCGGTGGCCACTTGGTGATCGACGCGAGCGCTTCTTCGCAATTCGTTTCAGCCCTGTTGCTGGTCGGTGCCCGGTTCGATGAGGGCCTGCACCTGGAGCATGTCGGCAAGCCCGTGCCGAGCCTCGACCACATCAACATGACCGTCTCGGTCCTGCGCGGCGTCGGAGTGCAGGTGGATGACACCGTGCCGAACCATTGGCGCGTCGCCCCCGGTACCATCCAGGCGTTCGACGAGAGGATCGAGCAGGATCTCTCCAACGCGGGTCCCTTCCTCGCCGCGGCGTTGGCCACGAAGGGAACTGTCCGGATCCCCAACTGGCCGGCCAACACAACGCAAGTCGGGGACCTCTGGCGGGACATCCTCGCCACCATGGGTGCCACTGTCACGCTGGACAACGGCACGCTGACCGTCACCGGCGGCCCGGAGATCCTGGGTGCGGACTTCGACGAAACCAGCGAACTCGCCCCTACCGTTGCGGCATTGTGCGCCCTGGCAACCAGCCCTTCCCGGCTCACCGGCATCGCTCATTTGCGGGGCCACGAAACGGACAGACTTGCCGCGCTCGTCACGGAAATCAACCGGCTTGGCGGCGACGCCGAGGAAACCAGCGACGGCCTGGTGATCCGGCCCGCGACGCTGCACGCCGGCGTCGTGCACAGCTATGCCGACCACCGCATGGCTACCGCGGGCGCCATCCTTGGGCTCGCCGTCGAGGGTGTCCAGGTTGAAGACATCGCGACGACCTCCAAGACCATGCCCGAATTTCCGCAAATCTGGGCATCGATGCTCAGTGCCGGCCCAGCGGGCGCGGACACCGTTTCAACGGAGACAAGCAACTAACGATGGCCCGCGACGCAAGCTCCTGGGATGAGTCCGATGTCCGGATCCGCCCCAACAAGAAGGGCACACGCCCCCGCACGAAGGACCGCCCCAGCCACGACGACGCCGTGATCGGGCGCATCATCACAGTCGACCGAGGCCGCTACACCGCAATCGTGGGCGAAAGCTCGGACAACGAGCGCATTGTGATTGCCGCACGCGCCCGGGAACTGAGGCGCTCGCCCGTGGTTCCCGGAGACTTCGTGGCCCTCGTCGGCGATGTGTCCGGAGCCCCGGACACCCTCGCCCGTCTCGTGCGCGTCGAGGAGCGAAAGACCCTCCTGCGACGAAGCGCCGACGACACGGATCCGATCGAACGGGCCGTTGTCGCCAACGCCGACCAGCTCGTGGTGGTGGTTGCGGCCGCCAACCCGGAGCCGCGCACCGGATTCATCGACCGCGCCTTGGTGGCAGCGTACGACGCCGGAATCGAGCCGCTGCTGCTCGTCACCAAAGCGGACGTCAAGGATCCGACGGAATTGCTCGCCAACTATGTGAGCCTTGGCTTCCCCATCATCATCAGCCGGACGGCCGACGCCGGCGCCTCCGGCATCGATGCCCGTTCAGACGACGGCCTCTCCGCCCGCCTTGATGGCGACGCCGTCGGCCAATTACGGGACTACCTCGACGGCAAGGTCACCGTTCTCCTAGGCCATTCCGGCGTCGGGAAGTCCACGATGGTGAATGCCCTCACCGGCGCCGAGCGCGCCACGGGCGGGGTCAACGCCGTGACGGGCCGGGGACGGCACACTTCGTCCTCCGCCCTCGCACTGAAGCTCAGCGATGCCCCCGGTGGCAGCTGGATCATCGATACGCCCGGCATCCGCTCCTTCGGCCTCGCCCACGTGAACCCGGACCGCATCCTGCATGCCTTCCCGGATCTGGAACCCGGAACGGAGATGTGCGAGCGAGGCTGCAAGCACGATGCCTCCGCGGTTCGATGCGGACTGGATCCCTGGGTGGCCGACGGCCACGCCGGCGAGGCAGGTCCGGCCCGCTTGGCGTCGTTGCGCCGGCTCCTCGGCGCGGACCCGCGCATGGAAGCCCAGGAGACCAAGGAATTGGGTACGGTCAACTAACTGCGCGCCTGCCGTCCTACCTCCCCGGCTCACCGGCGAATAGACGGTAGTTTGGAACCATGACCCAACCCGATTCGAGCTACAACGACGACCTGCGGCTGGCACACGTCCTGGCCGACTCCGTCGATTCCCTGACAATGGAGCGGTTCAAGGCACTGGACCTCCAGGTCGAGACCAAACCCGACCTGAGCCCCGTCACCGATGCCGACAAAGCAGCCGAGGAAGCAATCCGCGGGCAGCTCTCCCGCTCCCGCCCCCGCGACGCCGTCCTCGGGGAAGAATTCGGCAGCACGGGCCACGGCTCGAGGCGTTGGATCATCGACCCCATTGACGGGACCAAGAACTTCGTGCGTGGCGTACCCGTCTGGGCTACGCTGATCGCCCTCGTGGACGAGGGTGAGGTGGTAGTGGGACTCGTGAGCGCTCCGGCGCTCGGCAAGCGTTGGTGGGCGGCCAAGGGCTCGGGCGCCTACATGGGCCGGTCGCTCGCCGCAGCCACCCGGTTGAAGGTTTCCAACGTGTCGCGGCTCGAAGACGCCTCGCTTTCCTACTCCGAGCTTTCCGAATGGAAGCAGCACGATAAACTGGACAACTTCCTGGGCCTCGAGAACGATGTCTGGCGCAGCCGTGCGTACGGCGATTTCTGGTCGTATTGCCTCGTGGCCGAGGGCGCCGTGGACATCGCCGCCGAACCGGAACTCCAGGTCTACGACATGGCGGCTTTGGTGCCGATCGTGACGGAAGCCGGCGGGCGCTTCACGTCCTTGGACGGTGCGGATGGTCCCTTCGGCGGAAACGCCGTCGCCACCAACTCGATCCTGCACTCCGAGGTCCTCAAGAGGCTCAACCCCGAGCTCGACGACCTCCTCTAGTCCAGTCTCTCCACTGAATAAACGACGGCGGACGCCCCCTTTTGGGGGTGTCCGCTGTTTTTTCTTCGGCAGAAGGCACCTTTTTCCCGCGGTGTAATAATCCGCTTAACAATCGCCGGTCACATTGGAATGAGCCTTGCCGGTGTCCTACGCTCTTTACAGGTCACGAGTGCCAGCGCGAAACCCCGGTTTGCTGGCCGGCAACCCTCCATCGCGGCGGGGTGCCCCGGGTGACGACCCGGCCGGTCCGGAACGGATGCGGCAAGCGCGGACCCCCTGCACGCAGGGGTCCCTCTTGAGTGAGGTCCCATGAGCACAGCCACATTTACTTCCGCGGCTCTTTCGCTGAACAACGAATCTGCGCAGCACCGCGGTGAAACCCTCCCCCGGGCATCGCGTCCACTCGCCGCGGTCACCGGCGCGGAGTTGCAGGCACCCTTGATCCAGGGCGGCCACATCCGCTACGCCAACCTTGACTACGGCGCTTCCGCACCTGCCCTGACGGTGGTTTCCGCATACCTCAACGAGATCCTGCCGTACTACGCGAGCGTCCACCGCGGCGCAGGCTATGCTTCCCAAATCAGCACCTCGGTCTATGAAAACGCCCGCAACATCGTCCGTGACTTCGTTGGCGGGCGGCCGGACGATTCGGTCATTTTCACGCGCAACACCACCGATTCCCTCAATCTACTGGCCGGCTGCCTGCCGGTTGAGGACGGTCGACAAATTGGCGAAGTCCTTTACCTGGACATCGAGCACCACGCCAACCTCCTCCCGTGGCAAAGTGTCCCCCACCGCAGCATCGTTGCCGCGGGAACGTTGTCCGAGACCGTCGCCAATGTCCGCACAGCGCTCTCCCACGGCGGCGTCAGCCTTCTGGCTGTCACCGGCGCGTCAAACGTGACCGGCGAAATCCTGCCCATCAAGGAACTCGCTGCCTTGGCCCACGAATTCGGGGCGCGGATTGTGGTGGACGCGGCGCAACTCGCCCCGCACCGCAGAATCGACATCGCCGCAGCGGATGTCGACTACTTGGTTTTCTCGGGGCACAAGCTTTATGCACCGTTCGGCGCAGGTGTCCTGGTGGGCCGTCCCGACTGGCTCGACGCCGGCACACCGCACCTGGCCGGAGGCGGCGCCGTCCGCGAAGCGCGCCTCGATTCCGTCAGCTGGGCCACAGGACCGGCCAGGCACGAAGGCGGCTCGCCGAACGTACTCGGCGCGGCCACACTCGCCCGGGCCACGCAGGTCATCGCCAGCCTCGACCACGATGAATGGCACGCCCACGAGGCAGCCATCCGATCACATCTGGTCGAGGGCCTCAAGCAAATCGACGGCGTGACCGTGCACCAGATCTTCAGCGACACGGATCCCCAGGACACCATCGGCGTCGTGAACTTCTCGCTCCAGGGCTACGACGCCGGACTTGTGGCTGCCTATCTTGCGGCCGAGCACGGCATTGGCCTGCGCGACGGACGCTTTTGCGCCCACCCGCTCCTCAAGCGCCTCGGTCTACCCTCCGGATCACTTCGAGCCAGTTTCGGCGTGGGCTCGCGCTTGGAAGACGCCACCCGGCTCATTGCGGGCATCCAGGCGCTCAAGAGCAACGGCCTCGGCTGGGACTACGTGGTGGATGCCGGCCGCTGGGTGCCGGCGAACGACCACCGCAGCTACCCGGAGTGGGCTCCCAACACTCCCGGGACCGCGGGAGCCGCTCCCTGCAGCACCGACTGATTGCGGTAGATTCGTAGGGTATTTTTCCTGTCCTACGAAGGAGTTCCTGCGTGGCCCCGCGACCCAAAGGCACGTCAGCCGGCCCCAAGCTCTATGAGGAACGGCGCCTTGAGCTCGGCCGGAGTTTCCAGGACGGCGGGGAACACTATGACCGTGTGCGGCCCGGCTACCCTGCGGACTCGGCTGACTGGCTGCTACCGGAGGGCGCGCGGGACGCGGCAGACATCGGCGCCGGCACCGGAAAGTTCACCGATCTTCTGGTCGAGCGTGGGCTGGCGGTGTCCGCGGTGGACCCCTCCACGGACATGCTCACGCAACTGCGCAAAACGTATCCACACGTTATCGCCCTGGAGGGTACGGCCGAGGCAACTGGACTGGCGGACTCAGCATTCGACGTCGTCAGCGCTGCCCAGGCCTGGCACTGGTGCGATCCCTTCGCCGCCAGCACCGAGATCGCCCGGATCCTTCGGCCCCAGGGCGTCATCGGCTTGATCTGGAACCAACTGGACACGTCAGTGCCCTGGGTCCATCGCTTGTCCCGCATCATGCATGCCGGCGACGTCCACAAACCGGACTTCCGGCCTGTGGTGGGCCCGGAGTTCGCCGGCCTCGAAAGCCACGTGACGCGTTGGGAGGATCCGGTGACGCCGGCGGACATCCTCGAACTCGTGAAGTCGCGCAGCTACTACCTGAGGGCGGACGACGCCACCCGGGCCAAGGTCATGGGCAACCTCCGGTGGTACCTCTTCGAACATCTGGGCCATGCCGAGGGCGAGGTCATCCCGTTGCCCTATCTCACGCTGAGCTGGCGGGCGCGGAAAGTCTGATGCCGCCGGTTCACGATAGGCTTGGAACCGTGAAGACCAGTGCGCCCTCCTCCTCGATCGAGGACTACGTCAAGGTCATCTACTCCTTTACGGAGTGGCAGGACAAACCCATCACGTCCTCACAGCTCGCGCAGCGGCTCGGTGTCGCCAATTCCTCCGTCTCGGAGATGGTCCGCAAGCTCAAGGACCAAGGCCTGGTTGACCATCAGCCCTACAGCGCCATTACTTTGACCCCCCAGGGAATGCAGCTTGCCCTGGGCATGGTCCGCCGGCACCGCCTGATCGAGACCTACCTCGTGAGGGAGTTGGGCTACAGCTGGGATGAAGTCCACGACGAGGCCGAGATGCTCGAGCACGCCGTCTCGGACACCTTCATCGATCGCATGGCCGCCAAGCTGGGCAACCCCGGACGCGATCCCCACGGTGACCCCATCCCCGCTGCGGACGGTTCGGTGAGCCTGCCGCATGCGCACCGGATGATCGAGCTCGACGACGGCCATTCCGGGAAGATCACCCGGATCAGCGACGAAAACCCGGAGCTGCTGCGGTACCTGTCTGCCGAGGAAATCGACCTCGATGCCAGCATCGAGGTGATTGGCCGCAAACCGTTCGGCGGTGCGCTCGTGGTCCGGATCGGAAAAGGTCCGGGCAGCCGCGACTACGATCTCGCCGATGAGGTCGCGTCGGCGCTCTGGGTGGCCACGGACGCCGTCCACGAAGGCTGCGTACTCGCGGAACGCTGACGAAACTGTGTCCTGGAAAGCCGGAGTCTTGGAAAGCGCGTCTTAGAAAGGGCTGTTCAGGCGCGCCGGGCAGCCGTCCCGCCGTCGTCGGGCGCTTGACCTTCCGGAGAGTCCACCACCGCGACGCCCAAGACCGGGTTCCGGATCCCGACGGCGGATGCCACCGCGCCGAGGAAGAACAGCACGGCCGTGACCACCACGGCATTCATGAGGCCTTGGCGGGTGAAGACCGGGCCGATGATGAGCCCGGCAAACGCGATGCAGATCAGGCCTGCGATACGGGCAACGGCGTTGTTCACTGCGGAACCGATCCCTGCCTCGTCGGTGGGTACCGCGCCGAGGATGGCCGCGGTGAGGGGCGCCACCAAGGTGCTCAGGCCGATCCCGAAGACGATCTGCCCGGGCAGCACTTGCGTCCAGTAGTTTAATGGCTCCTGGACGGCCAACGTCATGAGAAAACCGACTCCGCAGATGAACGGCCCGGCAGTCATGAACCACCGCGGACCGTACTTGCCGGCCAGTCCGCCGAAGAATGAGGCCGTGAGCATCAGGAGGACGGTCGCGGGAAGCAACGCGATGCCCGCAGTGGTTGCTTTCATCCCTCCCACTTGCTGCAAGTAGATGCCTACGGCGAAGAAGCCGAGGGACAGGGCGCCGTAAATGGCCAGCGTGGCGATGTTTCCCCAACCGAAATTACGGATGCCGAAGAGCCGAAGGGGCAGCATTGGTTCCGGTGTCCTGGCTTCGTGGATCAGGAAGAGGACCAAGGCAACGGCTCCGACGGCGAGCGGCATCCAGACCACCATGTTGCTCCAGCCCATGCGCCCTTGTTCGATGAAAGCGTAGACCGGGCCACCGAGTCCCACCATGGCCAGGAATGCGCCGAGGTAGTCGATCTTCTTGCTTGTGTCCGTGGCGGCATCGGACTTCCGCAGCCCCGCGAGGATCGGCCAGACGGCGACGGCCGGAACCACATTGATAAAGAAGATGACGCGCCAGGACAGCAGATCGACGGATGCGCCGCCGATCAACGGGGCGACAATGGCGGCCGCGCTGGTCCAGCCGGACCATTGGCCGATTGCCTTGGACTGCGCGGGCCCGGAGAAGAACGTGACGATCATGGCGAGCGAACTCGGGACAAGCAGTGCCCCGGCGATCCCCTGCAGGGCCCGCGACACCACGAGCACTTCCCCGTTCCAGGCGAGACCGCACGTGACGGAGGTGAGGGTGAAGCCGGCGAGTCCCCACTCCAGGATGCGCGCGCGGCCGAAATGGTCCGAGAGGGATCCGGCGACCAGGATCAGTGCGCCGAGGGTCAAAAGGTAGGCATCCACCACCCATTGCTGGATGACGAGGCCACCACCGAGTTCGCGGCCAATCGCCGGGAGCGCGAGGTTCACCACGAAGCCATCCAAAATGGCGATGAAGGAAGCCACAATAGCCACAACAAGGACCCGCTTTTGAAGCGGGGTGCTTGGCAGCAGGGCCGCTGCGTCGGTCATGAGCACAGCCTACGCCTGCTTGTCCGCTCCAGTCCGGATTCCTGCCCGATCCTGCCGCGGCGAAAGTCCCGTATCGTTGAATGGTGATTAGCAGACGTGACGCCGCACTGGCCCTTGATATTTCGATGGAAATGGCCCAACGCCACGGCATCCCCTCCAGGCTTTCAAAGGCCGAGCTGAGCGAGCTGCAAGACAATCCACCGCAGTGGCTCATCCAATCCCGCGCCAACCGCACCGGGAAGCGTCCTGTGTGGGTGCACCTGAGCTGCGTCGTCTGCGGTTACACCGAGGCTGCGCGTCCCAAGAAATGGTGGCCGGAGTTCACCTACGTTTTCTGTGGCCACCACCGGAACAGCGAGGTTCCCGGAATCCTGCCCGGAGAGGTCCGCAGCGAATACGAAGGAATCGGCACGCGGTTCGTGGGCATTGTGGACGTCCCGGCTTCCGAAGCCTAGTTGCCTGGGCGTTCAACGTCCGGTTGCTTTCGCCTGAAACAGGCGTAGCTTACAAGGAGAGGGCCTTTCAGGACCCTCTTTGCAGGATCTGCAGGGAAGATCCGTAGTTAGGGAGCATGACATGCCTGACAAAGCGCCGCACCAGCACGAGACGAAGAAGAGTATCAAGTCCATCAAGGAGAAACGGGCAGTGAAGCGTGCGAAGCACGAATCCGACGCCGCCGTGGATCCTGTGGCCCATTTGAGGATGCGGAAGAAGTAGCAAAAAGCCGGAGCCACCTTGAACTGCTCCCCGAAAGTTGGACTGGCTAAGTAAGATCCTAAGCCGCGAGGGCCTGGGCACGGTATT
>NZ_BAABKK010000033.1:0-39353 GCF_039543785.1 Arthrobacter gyeryongensis | reverse complement strand
TTAAACCACCTTCTCCTCCAGAGGACTCACACCTCCAAGCAAATGCCCATGCCGGGCGTACACAAAAAAGCAGGGCCGGTCATTGACCGGCCCTGCTTTTTGAAATCCGAAGCTTAGAGAGCCTGGATGTTTACTGCCTGGGGACCCTTGGGGCCCTGCTCGACATCGAAGGAAACCTTCTGGTTCTCTTCGAGGGAGCGGTAGCCGCCCGAGTTAATTGCAGAGTAGTGAGCGAAAACGTCCTGGCTGCCATCTTCCGGGGAGATGAAGCCGAAGCCCTTTTCGGAGTTGAACCACTTGACGATACCTGTAGCCATTTTTTCAGTTTCCTTACTGAAGGTGGAGGTTGTCCCGACTGTCGGGCCTCCGGTGTGGGGTGTTCTCCACCGTTACTTCAGAAGGTCGCGGTTGATGAACCGCGGGAACTGCCTGAACTACCAAATGCCAAACACAACAACAGCTACAAGCATACAGGCCTTTGGGCGGATGGCTACTATTTGTCAAAAACCTTCATCTGCCGCGCCGCGAACTGGGCGGCTACACACGGGCTGCCCCAATAATGTCCGGGACCTCGCTTAGCCTAGAACCACGCGATGCAGCCGCTGAAGTGCACGTAGCCTGAACGCAGCCGGCATGGCTGGAACCAGAGGAACATATGGATTACTACGCAATAAATTCACTGCGTGAAACCCATGCAGGATGGGCCCTGGTTCGCGCCCAGAACGCTCCGCTGGCTGTGCACTTCTTCATGGCCGCGTTTACCGGCCCCAACCGACGAAACATCGGCCGGCAGCAACTCATCGACATTCTGGAGGATGTGCTGTTCGGCGTCCGCCAGTCCTTCGGTGAGGGAAAATTTCCCCGCCCAGCGTCGGAATACCTCGACGATTGGGCCGATCCGGAGCGGGCCTGGCTACGGAAATACTATGTTCCCGGCGAGGACGAACCCCACTACGATCTCACCGCCGCCGCGGAAGACGTGGTGCGGTGGGTCGAGAACCTGCGCGGGAGGGAGTTCGTGGCCACCCAGTCCCGCCTGACCAGCATTTTCGCCGTGCTCAAGACGCTCGTCCAGCAATCGGAGACAGACCCGGAAGTGCGCTTGGCCGAACTCCAGCGCCAGCGTGACGGGGTCGACGCCGAAATGCAGCGCCTACGCGAGGGCAACATCAAGGTCATGAGCGCTCCGGAAGCACTGGACCACTTCCAACAGCTGACCACTTTGGCCAAAGACTTGCTCTCCGACTTCCGTGAAGTCGAACAAAACTTCCGGCGGCTGGACCGCCAGGTGCGCGAGCAGATCGCCACGTGGGATGGCAGCCAAGGGGAGCTCCTCGACTCCATTTTTGCCAACCAGCAGGATATTGGCAGCTCCCTGCAGGGGCGCACGTTCCAAGGATTCTGGGACTACCTCATGTCGCCACAACTCCGTACAGAGCTACGGGACCTTCTTCAGCGCGCCACGCAGATTGAAGCCCTGTCCCGCATGGACAATCTCCATGCCCTGGCGAACCTCCACCAGGACTGGCTGCCCGCCGTCGAGCAGACACAAGCCACTGTCCGCCAGCTGTCCCAGCAAATGCGCAGGCTCCTGGACGACAAGGTCTTCTTGGAGAACAAGCGGATCATGCAACTTATCCGAAGCGTCGAGTCGACTGCCCTCACCACCCGAGCCCAACCGCCGTCGGGCATTTTCATGGAGATCGACGCCCCGTCAGTGGATGTCGCGCTGCCGTTTGAGCGTCCCCTCTATGAGCCGGGCAGCAGAGTCCGGGTGATGGACGACGTCGTCATTGCCGACGACGCCGATGTTGACGCCGGCGCCTTGTTCAGTCAGTTCTATGTGGACAAAGAGCACCTCAAGTCCCACATCGATGCGGTCTTGGAAGACGCGGACCAGGCCACGTTGGCTGATATTACCGCCGCCTATCCCCTGTCGCAGGGCCTGGCGGAGCTGGTTGCCTACTACCAATTGGCCGCCGAGTCGGAATGGGCGAACATCAACCCCGAGGCCACCCAGCAACTGTCCTGGTCTTTGCCGGACGGCAGCATCCGGGAAGCGACAATCGATCAGATCATCTTTGTGAGGCCTGCATGAACACCATCATGGAACCCGACACCCGCACCCCGGAGGAACTGCCCGGCGTCGTCACCAGGCTGTTCAAAGGCGTGGTCTATTCGGAAGCCGACGAGAAGGTCTGGCAGTCGCTTTTAGCCTTGGCCTCCCAAGTCCGCGACTATGTTGCAGTCCTCGGGCTGGACCTGATCCTGGACGAATCCGAAGGGTACGCCTTCCTCAAATCGCGGGAGGACCCGGATGTCACGCTCCCACGGCTTATCCCCCGACGCCAACTGACCTTCGATGTCAGCCTGCTCCTGGCCCTCCTGCGTGCCCGGATGCTCGAGTTCGACACGAATAGCAGCGAGACCCGCCTCATCATGACGGAGCAGGAAATTGCCGACATGGTTTCGGTGTTCTTGCCCGAATCCAGCAATGAAGCTCGGATCGTGGACAAACTGGGTGCCAACATCAAAAAGGTCGTAGAGCTCGGTTTCCTGCGGAAATTGCGCGGAGAAACCGGCACCTACGAGGTGGCGCGCATCCTCAAGGCGTACGTGGATGCCCAGTGGCTGGAAGAGTTCGACGCCCGGCTGGCGGACTACCGCCGCTCACTCACCGGGCAAAAGCCCGCAGCTTCAACGGAAACGGAAGACGCATGACCGCCGGGCTGCAGGAGGGCCTTTTCAGCCTGGACGAGCTCCCGGCGGGGCAAAACGACGACGGCGCCCTCCCGGGCTTCCGGCTGCACCGCCTGGAGCTGCTCAACTGGGGAACATTCCACGGCGGTGTCCGCACATTCCGTTTGGATGGCGCCAATAGCCTTCTGACCGGAGACATAGGTTCGGGGAAGTCGACGGTGGTTGATGCGATCACGACGCTCCTGCTTCCGGCCAATAGGATCGACTACAACAAAGCCGCGGGCGCCCAGAAACGCGAACGCACGCTCATGTCGTACGTTCGTGGCTTCCATAAGAGCACGCGCAGCACCGGCGGGGAGTACTCCAAACCCGTGGCGCTTCGGGCGCCAGGAGCCCTCACCGTAGTCCTCGGTGTCTTCCACAATGCGGTACTCAATAAGTCCGTCACGCTGGCCATCACACTCTGGACCATGCAAGAAGCAGGCCAGCCCAGCCGCTTCTACTCGTTGGCCGAAACTGATCAGTCCATTGCGGAAGACTTCGCCAACTTTGGACAGGATCCGGCCAAGCTGAAAAAGAAGCTTCGTGCCGCGGGCACGGCCGTCCATGACACCTTCGACCCCTACGCCGCGGCCTTCAAACGTCACTTCGGCATCAGCGGCAACCAGGCAATGGATCTGTTCCACCGCACCGTCTCCATGAAACAGGTGGAGAACATCACCCACTTCGTGCGGACCAACATGCTCGAGGACGATGACGTGAAGTCGCGCATCGACAACCTGATCCACCACTTCGACGACCTCAAGAAAGCCCACGAGGCCGTGCTGAGGGCAAAGGACCAGATCGGCTTGCTGAAGCCGATCCGCGACGGTGCCGCAGTGCATGAGCAACTGAGTGACGAAGATGCCCTTGCCCGGCAGCAGCGCGACCAATTGCATCCGTGGTTCACCGATCAGCAGCTGACGCTGAGCCTGGAACACCAGCAGGAGCTGGAAAACGCAGGGGTCAAACTACTCGAGGACAGCACCCAGCTCAGCGCCGACATTTCGCGCCTGCGTCATGAGCTCTCAGTGGTTCAGGAGGACATCCGCACCAACGGTGGAGGTCGGCTCGCCGCGATCGACGCCGACATCGCGCGGCTCGGGGACGATTCCCGCTCCCAACGCAAGCGCTTCGAGCAATACTCCGCTGCCGCCGTCGAACTGGGTTTGAGGTTGCCGGAAGACCGTGTCCTGTTCGACGCGAACCGGGCGCGTTTAGGCGAGGTGGAACAGGCGCTTGTTGCTGAGTCCAGTGTGCTGCAGGAACGCCGCACCGGCCTGACTTTGGAGCGGTCCGAACTCGGCAGCCGAAAGGCAGACATCGCCGCCGAACTGGCTAGCCTGCAGTCCCGCCAGACCCTGCTGCCGCTCGCCCAGCTGGAGCTCCGCCGTCGGCTGTGCGAGGGAATCGGCGTCGCGGAAACCGCATTGCCTTATGCCGGCGAACTGCTTCGGGTGCGCGACGGGGAGTCGGAATGGGAGGGCGCAGCTGAAAGAACGTTGCATGGCTTCGCTTTGTCCCTGCTGGTCTCTCCCGAGCACTACCCGTCGGTCAGCAGTTGGGTGGATTCAAATAATCTCCGGGCCAGGTTGGTCTACCTGAGGGTCGGAGATTCGAACCCGACGCGGCCTGCTGAAGCAGGAACACTGGCGGCGAAAATCGCCATCAAGCAAGGCACTCCCTTCCGCGCTTTCCTTCTGGACGAACTCAGCACCCGGTTCGACTATGTCTGCTGCGAGACCATGGAGGACTTCCGCCGCTACCCCAAAGCCCTGACGGTCAACGGCCAGCTGAAGGGCGGCCGGGGCAGGCATGAGAAGGATGATCGCCGGGATCTCGCGGACCGGCGCAATTACGTCCTCGGCTGGGACAACCAGGACAAGATCACACGTTTCCTCGCCGAGCGGGACGAGGTGGACGGCAACGTGAGGGTGGTCGAAACCCAGCTGGACAAAGTGGACGTGTCCCTCGGCTCTCTCGGGCGCCGGAACCAGCAGCTCGGAACGATTCGCTCTGTGGCCGATTTCGCCGAGATCGGCTGGCAGCTCACCGCGCGGCGCATCGAGGATCTCAAGACGGAAAAGAACGAACTCCAGTCGGCCAGCAGCGTGCTGCAGCAGCTGACGGCCAAAGAAACCGAGGTGGCCGGAAAGCTCGGACGCCTCGAAGAGAAGTCGAACAAAATCCAGCAGCGACTCGGCGCCAATGAGAAAGACGCCAAAGATATCGCTGCGGTGATCGAAGAATGCCGCCTAACGCTGCTCGAACATCCGTTGACCGACGACGACGGCGTGCTGGCCGCCGTGGCTCGGCTCGCCGCCGAGGTGCTCGGCGAGAAAACACTCACCTACAAGAACACGGGCACCGCCGAGAGCTCGGTCCGCTCGGGCCTGACCGCATCGATCGATGCACTCACCAAACGCATCGCCACGGCAGCAGCATCCACCGTTCGCTTGATGACGGAGTTCCGCGGCAACTACCGCAACGAGACCACCGACATCGACGCCTCGCTGGAAGCGGCCCAAGAGTTCAACCGGCTGCTTGAGCAGCTGGAGAAGGACGATCTGCCGCGTTTCGAGGCGCGGTTCAAAGAGTCCCTGACCCAGAACACCATCCACGAGGTGGTGGCATTCAACGCCTTCCTGGACAGTCGGCGCCAGGACATCGTGAGTCGGATCGGTGAAATCAACGTGTCCTTGGCAGGGATCGAATACAACGCGGGCAGGCATATCCAGTTGGAGCATCAAGGCTCGACGGATTTGGATGTGCGCCAGTTCGGGATAGACCTGCGGGCCTGCTCGGAGGGGACTATAGGAGACGAGGATCAGTACTCCGAGCAGAAGTACCTGCAGGTGGAGCGGCTGATCGAACGATTCCGTGGACGGGATGGTTACACAGCGCTCGACGAACGTTGGACGGCCAAAGTAACGGACGTGCGGAACTGGTTCACTTTCTCAGCCTCGGAAAAGTGGACGGAGACCGGTGAAGAGTTCGAGCATTTCACCGACTCGGGCGGAAAGTCGGGCGGCCAGAAGGAAAAACTGGCGTACACGATCCTTGCGGCCGCGTTGGCTTTCCAGTTCGGGCTCGCCTCTGGAAACGGCTTGGGAAAGGGCGCGGCGAAGGGACGTAGCTTCCGCTTTGTGGTGATTGACGAGGCGTTCGGCCGCGGCTCGGACGAGTCCGCCCGGTACGGCTTGGAACTCTTCCAGCGCATGAAACTACAGCTTTTGATCGTCACCCCGCTTCAAAAGATCCACGTGATCGAGCCTTTTGTAGCACACGTGGGCTTCGTAGCGAACACCAACGGCAACGACTCCCAGCTTCGCAACATGACCATCATCGAATACCGGGAGAAACGGGATCGCCTTGCCAGCTAAAAACACCGGTGCATCCCGGACCTGGACCACGCTGGCGGCGCTGCGTTCGCTGTCCGTTAACGCATGGGACCGCGGGCAACTGCTGCGCGAGGCGCTGGAACCAACGGAAGCGTACCCCCGCCGTCGTGCGCTCAAGCGGCCATCGGCCGCCGAACTGCGGGACGACTATGCGGCCGCGCGTGAGTGGGCAGCTGAGTTGTTCGCCTCGGCCGGGACGTTCACCTTGGAAACCGTCGACGTCGGGCGGACCACCATCGGTTCCAACCACCTCCCTGCCGCGGCAGTCTTTGCGAGGGTGGAGGACGAGGTTGCCTTCGTGGGCAAGACCCGGGAGCTGGGGCAGTTCCGTTCGCTGGCTGAAGAGCTTACTGGGCTGGATCCGGCACTGAGTAGCTGGGTACTGAAACGCCCACTGCAACTGTTGGCTCTGGGCGATGCGGCCCTGACCGCCGCGCGGGTGGCGCTGTGGCTGATGGAGAACCCCGGGCCGGGGATCTATCTGAGGCAATTGAGCCTCCCCGGGGTCCACACGAAGTTCATCGAGACTCATCGGCGGGTTATTGATGAAATGGTGGCTGTGCTGCAGCACAGGCCGCCGGCGGACGATCTGCCAGGCCAAAGCACCGTTTCGGACGGTGCTGCTTTGGCCGGCACTGAAGGCCCGCTGCTTAGCCCGATAGCGCGGACACCGGCAGCCCGTTTCGCCGAGCGTCATGGTTTCCTGCATCCGCCTGAACTAGTCCGCTTCCGGCTCCTGGACCCCAACATTCCGCTGCTGGGCGACGCTCGCGACGTTATGGTCACGGCAGAGGCTTTCAGCACGATACGGCTTCCCGTCACCTCTGTGCTCGTCACCGAGAATCTGGTGAACTTCCTTGCCCTTCCGCAACGGCCACGGTCCTTGGCGTTGTTTGGCGCTGGATACGGCTTTTCGTCATTGAGGGACGCGGAATGGATTCGGGACTGTGAGGTCTTGTACTGGGGAGATCTGGACACACACGGCTTCCGGATCCTGGATCAGCTCCGCTCAGTTCACCCGCACGTGTCCAGCGTTCTCATGGATGAGGCGACGCTGCTTGCCCATCGGGAGGCGTGGAGCGTGGAAGTATCACCGTCACGGGCCCAATTGGCGAGGCTCACCGCACAAGAAGCGGAGGTCTACGAGTCGCTGGGAAACAACCGCTACGGAAACGGCGCCCGTTTGGAACAGGAACTGATCCGTTGGGACTGGGCGTTGGAACGGATTGCTGCTGGGCCTGCCGGACTCAGGCCGGCAAAAACGGACGCCATCGATTTTCGGTCGATGCCGAGGATCGAGAGCGAAATCTCGACCGCAGGAATATTGTCTGATCTGCGGGGCGATGGTTAGCCCTAGAGCCTTTCGAGCGCCTGGCGTAGAGTTCCGCCATGGAGCCGATTCGGGTCGTTCTTCTTCCAGGGAGCGTCCTTCCCGCCGAACCCGCCTATGGGGCGCTGATCGAAGCGCTGGGTCCCGACGTCGATGCCGTCGCGAAGGACCTCGAATTGTACGACGGCGATGAGCCGCCGCCGGACTGGAGCCTGGACACGGAAATCGAGGGTGTCCTGCGCGAAGCCGATGCCCGTGGCTGGGAGACATTCCATTTGCTCGGCTATTCGGGCGGCGGGGCAGCGTCTTTGGCGTTCGCTGCCAAGCATCCACAGCGACTGCTCAGTCTCACGCTCCTGGAGCCCGCGTGGGCGGGAAGCTGGGATTGGAGTCCGGCGCACACCCGGCTCTGGAAGGACTATGAGGCGCTGGAATCGCTACCGCCAGATCAATTCATGGCCGCGTTCATGAGGTTGGGAGTGAAGCCCGACGTCGTCCTTCCGCCACCGCCCGAGGGCGGACCGCCGCCGTGGATGGCCAAGCGGCCGGCGGGGATCAGGGCATTCCTGCGTGACTTCAAGATTTACGATCTGGATAGGGCGCGGCTTGCTGCGTTCAATCGGCCGGTGTTCTTCGCCCTCGGCGGCCTGAGCAACCCGGACGACTATGGCGAGGTTGGCGAGCGGCTGTCCACCGTATTCCCGAACTTCCGCCTCGAAGTGTTCCCGGATCGCCACCACTTCGATCCCCCGCACAGGATCGAACCCGACCGGCTTGGCGCGTTGCTGCGGGAGCATTGGGAACGTGCGGATCGGGTCGTTTAGGGCGCTGTGTCGGCTCCCACGAAAACATCAGGTTCCCGCATATAGACTCATCGCAACCGCGCCCTGACATGGGGCGCTTCGGCCAGCCTGAGAGGGATGCGGCTCGATGAATGAAGTGAACATGCCGGCACAACCGGCGGTTTTGGACGTCGGCGCCTTGTGCGTCGCGTACGACGAGCGAACCGTCGTCGACGGCGTCAGTTTTCAGATCCGTCGCGGTGAGATCTTCGGCTTGCTAGGGCCGAACGGCGCGGGAAAGACGAGCACACTCAGCGCGATCGAAGGGTTGGTCAAACCGAAATCCGGGCGGCTGCTGGTGGACGGAATCGACGTTCAACAAGAGCCACTGGACGCGAAAGCGCGCCTCGGGGTGCAACTGCAATCCTCCAGCTTCCAGGCCGAACTGACCATTCAACAGATCGCAAAGCTCTACGGCGGGCTTTACGGGGTGAAACTCTCGCGTGAGCAGATAGGCACGAGTATGCGGGCCATCGGGCTCGAACAGGAGCTGGGCAAACGGTTCAAACAGTTGTCGGGCGGGCAACAGCAAAGGCTCGCGCTGTTCATTGCCACCATCCACAACCCCCTTCTCCTGCTGCTGGACGAGCCAACCGCAGGGCTGGACCCGCAGTCACGCCGCGGATTGTGGCGTCGCATCGAAGAACTTCGCGGCGAAGGCAACAGCATTCTCCTCACGACCCATTCCATGGAGGAAGCCCAGGCCGTGTGCGACCGGGTGGCAATCATCGATCATGGCGTGCTTCTCACGGTCGGAGAACCATCGGAGCTGATCGACAAGCACAGGGAGGATCCTCGCGTTCATTCAGTAGCGCATGGCGCGCCCACCTTGGAAGACGTCTTCATCGGACTGACAGGAAGTGAGATCCGTGACTAACGCCAGGGTCGATACCGTGCGCCCGCCGCTCGGTTTAGCGATGGGCTCGCTGCTTCGCGCGGACTCCATTGTGATGCTCAACAGCAAGACCTCGCTTGTCCTCAGCGCCCTGCTGCCGATCGTGATCCTCGTGGCCACAACCTTCGGCAAAGGGCAATCACGCCTCGGAGGATCCACCCTCATCATCGGTTTGGCCTTGACCCTCGGTCTGCTCACGTCGTGCTTGCTCGGGTTCACGCTGACCTTGGCACACGACCGGGACATCGGCGTGCTGCAAAGGCTACGGGTAACCCCAGCGCCGAACTGGATGATCATAACCAGCCGCCTCATCGTGCAGGTGGTCACCAACCTGATCGCTTCCATCATCGTGGTGATCGTCGGTGCGATCGTTCACGGCCTCACACTGAATGCCGGCCAGTACCTCCTGGTCATCGCCGTCTCTATTCTCGGGGCCGCCGTCTTCCTGGCGATAGGACAAGCACTCGTCGGCCTGATCCGATCCAGCAACGCCATCAGCGCGATCGGCCGGCTGCTTATGATCGTCCTGTTGCTCCTCGGCGTCTTCGGCGGAACCGGCATCCTCGGCGACACGATCAAGACAATTTCGGACTGGTCTCCGGTCGGAGGCCTCATGACACTCTTTTCGGATGTCCTGAACCAGTCGGCGTGGAGCGGCCAGGACACCGGCTCGCTCTTGGCGTGCGTCGCTTACATCGTGGTGTTCGCGTTCATCGGAATCCGCTGGTTCCGATGGGAATCGCGGTAGCGCCTACTTAGGTAATAGAAGTGATGCGGGCTCCCATGCGAACCCGTCGGGGTCGGTGAACGGGCCGGCGTCGCTGCCGATCGTGAGTCGGTGCGATCCGGTGCCCTCGGGCGATACGCCGGCGTCCTTTGCAAGGGCGCGGCGCGCGTAGAGCCCGAGCTGGACGGGACTCGATGGCATGGCGAACTCGACGTACTTGCCGAAACTCTTCCCGACGGAAAGGCCCCGGTCGCCGTAGAACCGTTTGCTCGCGGCAACGTCCGCGACCGCCACCAGGAGCACGATCTTGTCGACCTCCCGGGTGGCCGGACCGCTGTCCCTCTTCGCCGACGTCGCGACCTTCCAGATCGCGCCATCCGGAGCCTGCGCGACGCCACCGTAGCCCCACAAGGACTTCGCCACCGGCTTGAGCGTCGTGGCACCGGCTTCCACGGCGGAATCGATGAGGCTGCTAACGGTGGAGGGCTGCGACACGACGAGCGACAGCGTGAACCCGCGGAAGCCGTCAGTAGGAGCGTTCGAAGCCCGCACGCGCACGCGCGGGCCCAATCCGAAGGCGGCATCGTAGAAAGCGGTTGCGGCGGCGGTGTCAGGAACTTCGAGGGTGACTGATTCGATGGCGGTCATGGCATGTCCTTTAGTGAGGTGGGTTGCTTTGTGATTTCGACTTTATGCCGAGGCCCCACTGACCGCTTCTTCAATCCTGACCATTTCTGAGTTGCGATGTCCTTTCTATTGGCTGCCCGGTTGCAGGGAAGCGACGCATGTCCTCAACATGCCTTGAAGCTGTTTCTGTTCGTCGTCACTGAGGCCCGAGCGCATGGTGTCTTCCACCGCCTTGACTGCAGCACTGGCGGCTTCGAGCTGCTGGCGGCCATGCGCCGTCAGTTCAGTCGGCAGTATTCGGCCGACCGAAGCCTCGGTCGCGCGAGAAACCAGACCCTCACGCTCTAGCGCCTGCAACAGAACGTTCATCGACTGTCGAGACACGAAGGCGCCTCTCGCGAGCTCGGAGTTGGACAGCCCCGGCCGCTGAGCAAGGAGCTCAAGGCATGCGTAATGGGTGATGCTCATGCCCAGCGGCCGCAACACACCCTCCATTGCCGTGCGAAGGGCACTGGCCGCTTCCTTGAGGAGATACCCGAGCGATGTATCGAGGTTGACTCGTGTTACGTCTTGACTCATGTCAATATTCTGACATAACCTTAGTGTCAACTAACTGACACTAAGGAGCCCCTCATGCCGGTCACCGGACCCGACTTCATTTCAATTCAGGTGCGCGATCTCGATGCGTCTGCCGCTTTCTACCAGCAGCACCTCGGGCTGACCCGTTCCCCAGCGGGGCCGCCGCACGCGGTGGTATTTGAGACCAAACCGGTCGCGTTCGCCGTCCGGGACCTTGCGCCGGGCGTCAGCCTTGCCTCCACGCCACAGCCCGGCCTCGGCATCGGATTGTGGTTGCACGCCACGGACACGCAAACGATCCATGACAAATTAGCGGCCGTCGGTACTGAAATCGTGGTCGAACCCTTCGACGGCCCATTTGGGCGCACCTTTACCTTCGCCGACCCCGACGGATACCAAATCACCCTCCACGACCGTGGCTGACCCTCGCTGGAGTCATTCCATCAGTTCACTTAGTCGGGACCGGAGGTAGCTTCGTTCGGTGTCGTTCTCGGTGAGGATTAGCGCCTCTTCAAAGGCAACCCGGGCCTCGTCGAAACGGCCCAGCCGGGTCAGGAAGTCGGCGCGTGCAGCGGCAAGATACGGGTATCGGGCGAGTCGCGGTTCGGCTCCGAGCGCATCCAACTCGGCCAGACCTTCCGCGTGGCCGACCGCGAAGCCGAGGGCGATGGCCCGGTTAAGTTTGACGACCGGAGAGGACCACGTCTCCATGAGCAGGTCGTAGAGACCCAGGATCTCCCGCCAGTCAGTGTCGGACCACGATTTGCTCTCGTCATGGACGGCTGCGATCGCCGCCATGAGGGCGAAGCGGCCCGGTGGCCGTAGATTCAAAGCCTCGCGCAGGAGCGCCACCCCTTCATCAATGGCCGACCGGTCCCATTTCGATCGGTCCTGGTTCTCCATCAGCACGAGTTCACGGTGCTCATCGAGTCGTGCGCCCCTGCGGGCGTCGGTGAGTAACACGAGCGCGAGAAGCCCTGCGACGTCGGGGTCGCCGGGCAGCAGGACGCGCAGCATTCTCGCCAGCTCATGGCCGCGTTCGGCGAGATCTCTGCGCATCAGGTTCGCTCCTGATGGTGCGGTGTGCCCGGTGGTGTACAGCAGGTAGACAACGGACAGCACGCCGTCGACACGCTCGCGCAGTTCGGACGCTGCAGGCACGCGGTACGGGATGTGCGCGGCCCCGATCTTCTTTTTCGCCCGGGTAATCCGCGCCGCCATCGTCGCCTCCGGAAGCAGAAAAGCATGCGCAACATCGGCCGTCGACAGCCCGCACAAAAGGCGCAGCGTCAGGGCGACTTGAGCGTCAGGCGCGAGGGCGGGGTGGCAGCACGTGAATATCAACCGCAGCCGGTCATCGGTTATGACTTCCGTCTCGCGGCCCGGGTCGTCGAGCGATTTGACCTCGGGGTCGAAAAGTTTGGGGAGCGCCCGCTGTGCGGTCGCCGCGCGTCGGCGCATGTCCACTGCTCGTCGCCGCGCGGTCACGGTGAGCCACGCTCCAGGGTTCTCCGGGATGCCACGCGCACCCCACGTCGACAATGCGCTGGCGTACGCATCTTGCACGGCTTCTTCCGCAGTGTCGATATCACCGGCAATACGCACTGTGGCCGCCAACACGAACGCCCACTCCCGACGGTGCGCCTCCGCGACCGCAGCAGCGACCTCTGGGCTGGCGGCCGGCATCAGCTTGCCACTCGAACGGGCCGAACCTCGACTCCGACCCCGGCGGGAACCTCCTTGGCGATCTCCAACGCCTCATCGAGGTCGGCTGCCTCGATGAGGTAGTAGCCGCCAAGCGTCTCCTTCGACTCGGCGAAGGGACCGTCCGTCACCGAGAATCCACCGGACCCGTCGCGTCGTATGGACGTCGCCGTCTCCGCCGGCTCAAGTGCGGCCCCGCCAAGCAGAGACCGCCCGCGGCGCTGCATAAACGCTTGGTAGTCCTCGCTGACCGTCTCGCCCGCGACTTCTTTCGTAGCCACCTCATCCTGGAAGATCAGGACCAAATACTTTGGCATTTCGCAGTCCCTTCGTCTGAACTTTGATTTGGGTTTTCGCTCCACCAACACCGAACACCTTGCGGGTTCGGCTCTTCGACACGATTTTCAGTGGGCCGGCGCATTGGCATACGAGGCGACGAGCCAGCGCCCATCCTCTCGAACCAATACCCACGTGGCAATGACTTCGCGGTCGACCGGGAGTTGAGCTTCTCCCACCATCAGAATGCCGGCCCTGCTGACTACGATCGCTGTGTGGTCCCCTATAACGCGGATGCTCAGAGGTTCATCGACCGCCCGGGAACCTTTGAGCGGACCTTGGAAGCCAGCAGCCATGGAACCCCGGATTTCCCCCTTGTCGCGGTGATACGTCCGCGGCATAACCACCGTGGCGTCGTCCCGATACGATGCCACGAAAGCATCCGCATCATTTTCTGCCCATGCGGCGTAGATCTCGCGGAAGAGGCTGCGGATCTCGTCGGTCGCCTCGGACTGAGCGTCGGTGGGCTCGTTCTTTGACATTGGTCTGTTCCTTTCGTCGCTGTCAGTTAGCCCTTCCTTTCGGGGCCCTTACTCATACGACGCGCGGCAGAAGCACAGATCGACAACTGTGACCAATCAGTCCAGGCAGAGGCACAAAGGATGACCGGCGGGGTCAAGGAACACCCGGAATGTCGTTCCCGGTTGGTTCTCGTGCTTGGTCGCGCCGAGCTCGAGCACGGCCGCCTCAGCGGTGTCGAGGTCGTCGACCACGACGTCGAGGTGCATCTGCTGCGGAACGTCCTGGCCAGGCCATTCCGGCGCCCTATAGGAGTCGACCTTCTGGAACGCAAGCGAATCGCCGTACCCGGCGCGGACGGACCACCAGTCGTCGTCGTTCCGCTCGATTTTCCACTCAAGAAGTGCGCTGTAGAACTCGGCCAAGGTCTTGGGGTCGGGACAGTCGAGCACTACAACGGGGAAGCGTGCGATAGCCATGGCCAACACTCTAGGACCGATTCCGGAGGATCGCATCAAGTTCGACCGCCCGAATTAGCCGAAACTATCGGTACCGCGTGGCGAGCTCGGGGCTCTGCGCTCCGAAAGCGGCGAGGTCTGCTCGGAAGACGGCGTCGAGGAGCCCTGCGTTCTCCACGCCCGGGGCGCAGACAGTTTCGCCCAGTTCCAAGCCGCGCAAACTCGCTGTGACGACGTCGGCGGCGCTCATCCGCGGCATCATGCTCAAGTCCATGCCTTGGCGTTGGTGGAATTCGGTGGCCACCACGCCCGGGCACACCACCTGCACCGTAATCCCGGTGCCCTCCAGCTCCGCACTGAGGGTCTGGGACATCGCGACGAGATACGCCAGGCTCCCGCCGTAGACCACGCGGCGGGGCATCTGGGAGTGCGGGGCGGGGCCGCCGAAGGCGATCATGCCGGCCACGTTGATGATGGTGCCCGTGCCACGTTCCTGCATGCCCGGGATTGCGGCACGGCTGAGCATGGTGGGTGCGAGGACTTTGACGTTAACGAGTTCGGTGGCTTTGTCGGCAGGAAGCTCGGCGAGGGGCATGTAGTGGGCCACTCCGGCGTTGTTCACGAGCATCGTTACCGGCTCGGTTGCGCAGATCTCGGCGACCGAGTCGATACCCTCAGCCGTGGACAGGTCGGCGACGACGGTCCGGACCGTGGTCTGCCGGTGCGACGCGGCGAATTGTTCCAGGCGTTCCTGCCGCCGGCCCACGGTCACCAACTCGTAACCGTCAGCGGCCAGGCGCTCGGCGATTGCCCAGCCGATTCCGGAGCTGGCGCCCGTGATAAGTGCTAGCTTGCTCACTGATCTTCCTCCCGTTGGCGGCCAAGGCGACAGTTTCCACGCAACCACGCGGCTGACAATGCTGCCCACCTCCCGCACCCGAATCTCCGGGCGTAAAGTTCTGCCAAGGGACCGGGAGGACCGCTCATGGAGACTGACCAGCCCAGAGCCGTACAACAGGACACAAGCGCACAACAGAACCGCCCCCTCGAAATCGACACGCTCGTGGTCGGTGGAGGCCAAGCGGGACTCGCGACGAGCTACTTTCTCAGCCGGGCCGGCGTCGAGCACTTGGTCCTTGAACGGCGAGCCGCGCTGGGCGGCGCGTGGCAGGATCGCTGGGATGCGTTCGTGCTGAACACGCCGAACTTCTCACTGGACCTGCCGGGCATGCCGTATACCGGGCCGGAGCCTGAGGCGTTCATGGCGCGTGACGACGTCGTGGACTATTTCCGCGACTACGCGCGGAGGATCGATGCCCCGGTCCGGACCGGCACGGACGTCACGTGGATCTCGACGTCGGATGGCGGCTTCACCGTTGAAACGTCCGACGGCGGCTGGCAGGCCCGCAACGTGGTGCTGGCGACCGGCGCGTATCAAATACCGAAAATCCCGGCACTCGCGGCCGGACTCCCAAAGAGTGTCCTGCAGCTCCACACGCACGACTATCGCAGTCCGGAGCAGCTGCCTGACGGCGCCGTGCTGATTGTAGGGACCGGGCAGTCTGGCGGGCAGATCGCGGAAGACTTGCTCGCCGCCGGGCGTGAGGTGCATCTGGCGGTGTCGATGTGTCCGGAGGCGCCGCGCCGGTATCGCGGGCACGACATCCTCTATTGGCTACTGCAAGCTGGAATCCACGGGCCCGAGTACGGGGTCAACGCCCTGACGGTCGGGCAGTTGCCCTCCCCCGCCGCACGATTCGCCTGCAACCCCCTGCTCTCCGGCACCGACGGCGGCCACGACATCCATCTCCGCGAACTGGGCCGCCAAGGCGTCCGGCTGCACGGGCACCTGGAAGCAGCCGACGACGGCGAAGTCACCTTCACGGACGACCTCCCCGAACGCCTCGCAACAGTCGAGGCCGGGTTCGGCCAGCGCATGGGCCGTGCGCTCGACGCCTACATCGCCGCGGCTGGGATCGATGCGCCTGCGGCTTTGCTCGCGCCGGCGGACGAGTGGCTGCCTGTAGCCTCGCCCCGGGTCAACCTGGCCGCCGAGAATATCACCTCGGTGCTCTGGGCCACCGGTTACCAGCTCGACCTCAGCTTCGTGGACATTCCTGTCCTGGACGCATGGAGCTATCCGCGGCATGTCCGCGGCGTCACCGAGCAACCGGGGCTGTATGTAGTCGGGCTGCCGTGGTTGACGGGCCATTACTCGTCGATCGTCGGCGGCGTGGGCGTGGATGCGGAGTATGTTGCGGGGCAAGTGGCGGGGCGGTGAGCCTAGGGCGACTCCTCAGCTACCCTCTTCGTTCGGTGCCACGCCAGTCCACCAGTCACAGCTGCTGCACCCGACGAATCAAAATGCGTCCACCACGGCCACTTTGGAACTGAGCTCGACCGTCAGAGACCCGCCTGGCTCACTCCGTACTCTGCCTGCTCCGGGGTAAAGCCGTCGAAGATCAGCTGGTCGACCAGCCCGGAATGAGAGAAGGAAGTGAATCCTAGGTAGTCCTTGGCTTTCTTAGCTGCCTGCTGGTTCCAGTCGACTTTCACACGGTCCACGGCCCAGGTCGCATCCTCCGTTGAATACTTCTCGAACTCCAGCTGGCCGATCAGTCCGGTGCGCGAAAAGGCGCTGAAACCGAGGTATTCAGCAGCTTTTCGCAGAGCGTTCTGCTGGCTGACCGTCCCAGCTGCCGCCTTAGCAGCCGCCTCTGCCTGAGCCTTGGCGGCAGCGTCGGCATCAGCCTTCGCCTTTGCAGCGGCCTCGGCATCAGCTTTCGTTTTAGCGGCAGCTTCAGCATCAGCCTTCGCTTTGGCGGCGGCGTCAGCATCGGACTTCACTTTGGCGGCAGCATCAGCCGAAGCCTTAGCTGAAGCCTCGGCCGAAGCCTTGGCAGAAGCAGCGATCTCAGCCGCTGTAGCCGCAGAGGGTGTGACGGCAGATATGTTCGGTGCGGGGGTGCTCGTGGCAGACGTTTGGACGGCGCCCGCTCGGGTGGTGTTCAGGATGATGCTCAGGAGGATGAAGGCGGCGCTGACGATCAACGCCATCTTCTTGTGCTTGTCATAACCGTCCAATGGACGGCCCTGCTTGTCGCGGGTCTTGTTGGCGAGCACAAGAATCAGATCAACAAGAGCCCAGATGCCCAGGCCACCGAAGGTGAACAGCTTCAGGATGCCGGTACCGACTTTGCCGAGGTAGAACCGATCCACGCCGAAAACGCCGAGGAGCAGGGAGAGGAGCCAAGTAACGAGGAAGGACTTGCTACTGACGCCGTATCCGCCAAGGGCCGGCCCCGCCGGATAGGGTGCCGGCGCGCCAGGATAGGGCTGGGTTCCTGCGGGGGTCTGCCCGTAGGGCGGCTGCGGCTGCTGCGGCGCGCCGAAGGGGTCAGCTGAACTCATTGAGGTTCCTTTCAAAAGGACGCCCTTGAAGGGGGCTTCCGCGTGGGCATGGTGGGGGCGAGGTTTTGTCATCCGCTGGATGGGATACATCCGTGATTCGATGAAGATCGGCGCTGAGAGAGGCGCTCTGTGGTCTGCCCATGTGTAGTTTCCCTCCCCCCGGAAGTGCGTCTACGCTTTATCCGCGCGTGTTTAAGCATGCGTCGATCCCTGCTTCACTTGGCGCAGTATTTGCACAGGACTCGAGCAGGCTTTGCACAGGTAATAGCCTTGGGCCCAAATGGTCCCCGCGGTCGCCTGTCAACGCCGTGCCTCGTCCCGGGCGTTCCGGACCCTTCTGCGCGGACGCGGGATCGCCGATCACCCGACCACCGGCTGGCACCGGCGGACGACTGGCTGCCCGCTTCGTCGCCGCGGCTCAACCTGGCCGCCGAAAATATCACGTCCGTCCTGTGGGCCACCGGCTACAAACTGGACCTCGGCTTCGTGGACGTTCCCGTTAGAAAGTCTCCACTTTCCCGGAGATCTGGATCAGGTCCTAACTCAGTTGCTTGGCCGGAATGTAGGCGTCATTCCCCTCTGGGGAGACTCGCCGACGGTGCCTTTCGAATAGAGCCGAGAAGCTAGGCGTTCCGGTGAGGGATCCCTAACCGGACGGAAGATGGCCTTTGGGCGCGTGGAGTCCACAAATCTCGGCCCTCGGACCAGCCTGCCGAAGAACGCGTTGCAGGTCCGGAAGGCTTGAGGCCGGACAATGGGGCCATTTGTGCTCAACCGGGCGGCACCTGTACCGGCTTGAACCGAAACGGCCCGCCGCATTCAGGGCCGTCAGGGTGCTCTCCGGTGGGCTCCGTTTCGATCGCCAGCACGCGGGCGACACGGACATCTGAAGAGTCCATCACGTCAACAAAGACAGAGGTGACACTGACGGGCGGCACCAGGTAAGGCGCAGACTGGGGCACAAACCACCTGCCGTCCCGGCTCTTGGCTACTGGGGCCGGAGTGCAGCCCTCCCCGAAGCATGCCGAAATCGACCTTGGCTCATGTACAAATACCAACTCCACATCGCCTGTGTAGGCGTGCCCGACCGCGGGACAGACAGTGCTGACACCCCCACGAATAAACACAGCCAGGGCCAGGACAACGGCCAGCACCCCAAGCACGACCAGAAGTAGCCCCCGGAGCTTCATTCCGCGAGCCTAACCCGGAAGCCCGGATTCTCGAGGGCAATCCCCTTGTGCGCTATCCGCAAGCCCAGTCGAAGGCATCAGATTCCAGATCGATTTGAGCGTTGCCGCCACCGCCGAAGTTGAGCCCCGAGATCTCTTCTAGTTCGAGATACCAAGGAGTAAGGCCTTCAGGCATCGCCTGGACGGGGAAGGCCGTTCCACCCAAGTGGCTCAACGCGAAAAGCGGTTCAGCCCAGCCCGCAAGACTCCTCCCACCTGTTGAAGGATTGACATACCCACCGGGGCCGACCTCATCTCCCCAGAGTTCGACGGGGGCCTTGCCAGCATTTGGATCGACGCGCGGAATCAACCAAATGTCGATGGTCGGCTCGACGATATCCCAAGCATTCGTACCTTCTGACTCGTCCGCATGCTCACCCTCGGCACGAAGCCCACGCCTTTGAAAGTCACCGGGTAGCCAGATCGTCAGCACATGCATCATGGGCAAACCAGTGTTGAGGCTTCGTGGCCACTGTTCCCAACGAACGCCCGGCCCAAGGCTTCCTGTCCAGCCGGAAGGCGGCTGGTTGGGAATGGCTGCATCGGCAGTTCGCCCCGGCGCCTTGCCAACGCCATTGCCACAACGACATGCCAAGTTCCAAGCGATCGTCTCAGTCATGGCACCACCATATGAGGCCGTGATCCACTCCGACGAAGCAGACTGAATCTTTCATGAGCCTAATGTCCAACTTCGCGACGAAGAATCGCTGAAGAGTCTGTGTAGCATTGGGACCCAACGGCTCTTGGGGGTAGCAATGAATTTAAGTCCGGCCTTCGGAATCATCGGGATTCTATACGTTGCCTTCGTGATCGCGGTGGCCGTCCTTGCCGTGTATGCCTTGGTTTTAGCAATTATCTTCTTACGGCTGCGGATCGCTGAGTTGAAGAGGGCAGCCCGGTCCGAGGACGGCTGAACCGCCGCCGTAGCCCCGCTCACACTGCCTCAAGCAGCTCAGTAGGTCCTGACCCCTACAGCGCAATTGATCAGGGAGGTTCGAAATGCCCGGCAAGGGATCCCTCGGCTGCGCTTGCGGACGGTAGCCCGATTCGCTCATTTCGAGACGCATCTGGCCGGTGAGGAGCCGGAGTCCACTCGTTCCTCCGCGGAGGATGCCACAATCTGTGGATGCCCCTCATCCAGGTTCTCAATGCATCCCCCTCGTCCACTGAAAAGAAGCGTCAGCTGCTGGCTGCGCTCACGGCCACTTACGCTGAGATTATGGAAATCCGCCCCGACACGATCCGGGTGATCTTGCACGAGCTCCCCCGCGAGAACTGGTCTGTTGCCGGCATCACGCTGGCAGATTCAGGACAGAACGAATCCGTCTGAAACAGGACGGCGCAATCCCCGCTGGAAATCCGTTGCCCCGATCACCGGAGTGGCCCGTTCGAGGAGCCCCTGGGGCAGGCTCGACAGGTCTCTCGGCTGGTGGGAGAGTGAGGGCCATGTCATTCTTTCCGGAGGTTGAGCGGTCGGCAGAACCGCATCCCGCACGAGTAGAAACACCGATCTGGGTAAGCCCGCCGGAGAACGAGTTGCCTGTACCGGTCCCGGTGACGGCAGTTCTTGCTCGCCGGCCTGGTGCCGCCTTGTGCCTGCGTCGCATCGATGTATACCGGGCGGGCTGCGTGTTCGCTTTCTCCGTGAGCGCCAGCCGTCAGGCCGACATGACAGACGAGCAATGGTTTGAGCTGATGGATAATCTCCAACCACACCGTCCGTTCCGCAGGGAAACTGCCGAAGGATCGCTCCGGGTGGGAGTGGAAATGCCTGACGGATCCAAGGCCATCGGCGGCCTCAGGGCTCACCGCTATCCGTTCGACGGAGCGGAACCACAGGGGCCGCAGTTGACCATACACGGACGCGGGGGCGGAGGCTCGGACCAGAACTACGACTATCGCATTAACGCCTGGTTGTGGCCGGCGCCGCAGGCCGGTTCGCTGCGTCTGGTATATGACTGGGCCGCCCTGGGGTTCAATGAAGGGTCGATCACCATCGAAACGACACCGCTCATCACCGCTCAAGAAAACGTTCGGAGCATCTGGCCCGAATAACCCAAGCCCGCGATGGTGGGCAATTGGCGCCTGGATGGGGCTTCGGTCGACGGAAGAATTAGCGAAACTGTTCGATAAATCACATTTGTGCCTCGGGAACCGCTAGCCTCATCTGAGGACTAAGGGGGCCCATGATCGAAATCGCGCTGACCTGCGCAAACGCAACCTTGAATGTGGATGCAGAGGGTACCTTCCATCTGCGGTGGGCGCCGGGCTCGTCTGTATCGGCCGCCGATGTTCACGCCGTCGTCGCTGCCGTCCGGGGCGTGACCGGAGGCCGGTTGCAACCGATGCTCGTCGAAGTGGTGGACGTGTGTTTGAGTCTCGAGTCCAGAGTGACGCTGCAGGGGACGCGGTTTGTGTCCGCTGTGGCACTGGTCGGGGCCACAGTGGTCGACCGGGTGATGGCCGCGGCCCTATTGCGTGAGCAAGAGTGCCCGCGCGGATACTTCACGTCTATCGAGGAGGCCAGGGAATGGCTGAATCGGTTGCCGGTTCCGGAGGCGTTGGAAAAATCCGCCGTCTAAGTGAGGTGCTCGCGACTGAGTTTGTCGCCCGGTTTGCTAGTCCAACTACTCGTGTCTTCTTCGACGAGCAGCCCGTTTGAACCGTAGAAACCTGAGTTGTCACGCTCGATTCCGAGAGCGCGGCAGTACTCGTTCAAAGACGCAAGCGTGAACCGGTCGGGGATCTTCTTTGCCGTGTACTTATCGAGGTCCTCGAAGGGTTGCGGATCGCCGAAGAGAGTCCATAGCCAGCGGGACTGATAGCTGGCCTGGATGGAACGGATGTGCCGCGCTCCCGAATGGATCCAGAGCGCAGTGCTGCCGTAGCTGACGATCTTCCCATCATGGGTGAGATGGGGTTGGTGGGAAGTGCGGATGTTGAGACAGTCGAGGCGCGTGCCGACAACATTCGCTGTACCTATATCGCTGCCCTGGGTAAACACAGCGGTCCATTCGTCTGCGGCGGTCGACACCACGAGCTGCTTCCACGAGGGCATGGCCCAGGGTTCGAGGTTCTGAAGCATGGACGGGAGCGGTTCGCGAAGACGTGTAAAGCTTCTGCCTCCCAGCCCATTGAGCCATTCAGTCGTTTCGGTGACGACTCGCTCGAAGGGTGCCTTGATAAACCAGATCGGATCCATAGACGGCAGCTGCATCTCCAAATTATGCCCGTCCGGGACGAAACCGGCCGAGGGCACACGCTATTGTCGCCCTGCAGCCCGCAGGGGGCACCCCTCGTATTGTCCGCTCAGCGTTATTGGACAGAGAGTTCCGCGGTGACAGCCTCGGCGATTCGAGAAGCAACATCTTCCGCTGTTAGCCGGGACGTGTCGATGACGAGGTCAGCGTCTTTGATCATCCACTCCCGGGCCGCCGCGTACCTCTCGAGGTGATCCAATCTCCACTGCCTGCCGGACAACTCGACCTGGTCGTTCTCAATTCGGCTCCGAAGGGTTGCTTCGTCGGCGTCCAGCACTACATGGATGACTCGATCGTCCAACTCATTGATACTTGCCTGAAGCTCTGCCCAATAGTCCTGCCGCAGCACGGTCTGGACGGCCACCAAGTGTTGTCCGGTATGCCGACAAATTTCGAGAGCCGTGGCTGGAACCAGTGCCCGCCATGCCGGAAGGTCCTGAAAGTCGCCGAAGGCCTGGTCCTTCAAACTGTGCATGAGCATATATCCGTGGAACCCCCCGTGATGCGGACTTACCCCTCGTGTTGAGTGCTTGAATGGGGGCATGGTGGATCGAAGCGTACTGGTCTCCGGTGGCGGCATTGCCGGCTTGACCGCCGCGTACTGGCTGGCGAAGGCCGGTTGGTCGGTCACGATTGTGGAACGAGCGGCCGCCACACGATCGAGTGGCAACCCTATCGACGTACGCGGAGCTGCCGTCGCTATCGCACGGCAAATGGGCATCTGGCCGCGCCTGGAGGAGGCTGCCACCGGCGTCGAACGCCTGGTCTTCGTCGATGCCGACGGGCGGCCGCAGGCCACCATCCCCACCCGGCAACGCGCCGACCGCGACGGGGAGGTCGAGGTCTCACGTGCTGACCTCGTCGGCCTGTTGCTCGAGAAGGCCCAGGAGACAAGCCTCATCATCCGGGACGATTCGATCACCGCTTTGCACCAGGACGACGGCGGAATCGACGTCGAGTTTCGGCGGACCCCTTCCCGTCGCTTCGACCTGGTCGTCGGGTCCGACGGACTCCACTCCACCGTTCGGCGCTTGGTATTCGGCCCCGAAGAACGTTTTTCCCGCCCATTCGGCATGTTCGTGGGCACCGTGCGCGCCCCTGCACCGATCCAAGATCCGCGCACCGTGCTGATGTACAACGAACCGGGAACCTCCCTAACCATCCACCCGGCGGGTGGAAAACCCGGGTTCGCATTCATCTTCCGGGGGCAGCACGATTTCGACTACCGCAACGCGGACCAAGGCAGACGCCTCGTCGAGTCCACGTACGCCGACGGCGGATGGCTCACCCCGCTCGCGCTCGAGGAATGGGGTGCGTCCGACGAGAGGTACTTCGACGCCGTTACCCGCATGGACGTACCGCAGTGGGCCGCCGGCCGCGTGGTGCTGCTCGGTGACGCGGCGAGTTGCATCTCGCTGTTCGGTGAAGGATCCAGCAGCGCGATGGTTGGGGCCAAGACCCTCGCCGACGCGGTTGCCTCCTACCCGGATGACCATACCGCCGCTTTCGCCGGCTATGAACGCAGCCACCGCCGACACGTGCACTCGCTTCAACGGGGCGCCGGCATCGCATCGCACCTCCTCGTACCCAAGACCCGATCGGGCATCACAATCCGCAATGCTGTGTTGAACGCGCTCCCCTTTCGGAACACCCGACAAGCCCCGGATTCGCGGCGATAAGTGACGAAATTTCCCAGCGCTAAATGTCACCGGGTGACCGTTAGCAGATCCTCATCTGGACCACCGTGAGAAGCTGAGGGAATGATTCTGGAGCACGCAATCCTCCCCGTCCGTCCCGGCAGCGAGTCCGATTTCGAAGAGGCATTTCGGATGGCACGACCTCTGATCAGCAAGCAGCAGGGCTTCCGGAGTCTTTCGATTTCACGCTCGATTGAGTCTCCAAACCTGTACCTTCTACTCGTTGAGTGGGATTCGGTCGAAGCCCATTCCGAAGGCTTCCGTGGGTCCGCCGACTATGAGCGGTGGAAGGAGCTGCTGCACCATTTCTACGATCCATTCCCGGTGGTTGAGCACTTCAAGACTGTGCGGTAGTCGGTCCCTCACCCTGCACATGGATACAGTTTGAGAGTGAATTTCCACGCGTTCAAGCGTTTCTTCAATCTTGCGCCTGCCCTTGCCGATGCACAGCCTGTCATAGAGCTTGAGGAAGAGAACAGCGACTACGAATCTGGGGTCGCCCGCATCCGGAATGAGCAATGGCGAATCCGCACCGCCAGGATCACACCGGCAAAACCAGGCGCCTTCGTCGCGGTCTGGAAGCGCGGCGAAGGCGGATCGACCAGGCCCTTCACTGTTGAAGAGTCGTTGTCCGGACTGCTTGTCTTAGTAGAGGAGCAGGAACGGTTCGGGGTCTTTCAGTTCACCAAACCGCACCTGATCTCGCTCGGATACGTCAGTTCCGACCTTCATCCCGGCAAGCGCGGTTTCCGCGTCTATCCCGCATGGTCCACCGACCTGAATCCTCAAGCGTCACGCACTCAGCGCGCGCAGGCGGCTGCGTTCTCCGAGCTTCCTTCGAGTAACGCGTCGCGGACCGTAACCGAAAACGGTCGCACACTTCACGAGCACCCGTAAGCCGGTCCTGTGGCGGCACATGAGTGAGCATCCGTTGACCGGGTCGGGTACGCACGGCATGCTGTGAGGACATCCGCGGCAAGGGGGACCACGATGAAGCACCCGACGTACACGGTGGCCGTGGCGGTTGCGCTCGGGTTAGCCCTTGCCGGTTGCCAGCCCGACGCCGGGCCGCTCACGTCGGGATCGCCCGCAGCAGCCCCGAGCCCCTCACGGTCCGAGCTGGCGGCCATCGTCCAGGCAGCCGTCGAGGATCGAAACGGCACAGTCCTCGACACTCCACCAGCCATGAGCCTTGCCCGAGAGCATATGACGGCGGCCTACCTGTCCAAGCGGGAGCGGGACCTCTCGACGGTGGCCCGTTCGAAGGCCGGATTCAAGGCAATGGGCTTCTGGTATACATCATTTTCGACGAAGATAACCGTGGAATCGGTCGAGGTGGCCGGTTCGGAGGCGAGCGTCCGGTTCAAGGAATTGACTGAGGAATACCAGACCTCGACGGCGAATGGGCCGAGCAGCATCCCGTCGGGCTACTCGCTGGTCCAGACCGCAACCTTCCGGTCATCTGGAGATGCATGGCAGCTAGACAGCATCTCCCCCAACGTGCACGGGGGCGGCCTGCCGATGTCCGTCGTCGAGGGCTAAACTGCCCGGTGGGCCGTCGCCGCCACGGAGTTCGTAATGCACTTCATGGCGTTGAAAGCTGGGGAGCGAGGCCAGAACGATCCGCCGCACGCGACCAGTTCAGCGCCCATCGGGCAACCTTGATCTGAGTTCTTCTGCATAAGAGGCGATGGCCCGACGCTGGTCTCGGGTGAATCTTCTGGCCTGCATGTCGAGGACTACCCGGCTGCCCAGTTCTCCCAGGCCCAACAGCTGACCCACGAGACGGATTGCTTCGTCCACGTCCTCTGAATCCTCAATTACCTGGAAGACCTCGTCCCGCCGATTCATCGCCTGCATCAGAGCCTCGTGGACCATCAATTGTTCCCTCATCTGCCGCTCATCCTCATCCATGTCGCGATTCTTGCACGAATGGTTGCGTCAACTGATCGGCAATCGCTGGTCCTCACTTCGTGACTCGCCGCGAACCTTCAGAATGGTCCAGATTCTTTCAAGATTCTCGTTACAGTTTGTTGGCTGCCGGACATTAACAGGGCATGAGCTTGCAACAATGGGGGAACGGGTGGATCTGGAGAGGGAAAAACGGTTCCTTGCCGCCCACACGGGAGCCCACGACCGTATCTACCGCTATTTTCGGCGCAGGACGGACGGCCCCGCCACCGCGGAGGATCTTTGCGCCGAGGTTTTCAGGATTGCCTGGGAAAAGTCCCGACAGGATGCTGAGCTTCCCGTGCTCGTCATTTTCGGAATAGCCAAGAACGTGCTCCGAAACCACGACAGGTCCCTGTCCCGGTCGGCGGGGCTTATCGGTGCTTTGCTGTCGGAGCGCATCCCCGGGACACCCACGGAGGAATCCGCCGTGCGGGATGCCATCGACAATCTAGGCCCGAAGGAACGCGAAGTCTTGCTGCTGACGTATTGGGACGGACTCACCGCCGTCGAAGTGTCCCATCTCCTCAACACGACGGCGACTGCCGTGCGAATGCGCCTGCACCGGGCCCGCAAGGAACTAGGCCGAATACTCCAGGAGCAGACAGTGTCAGAAGGAACACCAGAATGAGCAAGGACCTGCCCCTCGCCGATCTGCTGGCAGCCGCCGATCCTGCGCATATGATCACCGACGAGGAATTGGAGCGCAGCCGCGATCGGTCCCTGTCGTTCGTGAATTCCGATATCACTCACATCGCGGTCGGCGGATCCGTCCAGGACTTCCACCGCACACCGGCCAAACGTCATTTGAAGCGTTTCGCAGCTGCCGGGCTTGCGGCAGCCGCGGTCGCGGCCTGCGTACTCGTAGTCTCGGGTTTAGTAACCGGTCCGGTCAACACGGCTGCAGTTCCGACCGTCACCGCTAAGGCGACACCGTCCAACGCCGGGAAGTCTTCCCTAACGGGGCCAACGGTTAAGGATTCGTTTGGCAACGTGGATTACTACACCACCGTCTCCGGTGACACGTCTGCCGGAGTGGCCGCAGCCTTCCGCATCTCCCAAGAGAAGCTCGCTGAATTCAACGGGATAGAGCGCGGGAGCGCATTGGCAGCGAATACGAAGCTTCGACTGATCCCGGCTCCGGGTCCGATCAAGGGCGCGAAGGGGACGGCTACCGTCGACGATAATGGCATCCCCACGAGCTACGTCATCGAACCCGAGGACACCCTAGACGGGATCACCTACCGGTTCGGAATCACGGGTGAGCAACTGGCGGAAGCGAACAAGGTCCCGTACGCATACGAGAAGGGCAACACCTACTTTGTCCGGGCCGGGAACCAGATCCAACTGCAGAAGAATCCTGTCGACAGCAGATCCGGCACAGGAACGGCCATCAACAACTCATTCGGCCAGACCATCTTCTACACAACCGTGGACGGCGACTCCTTCGACAGCCTCGGCTACAAATTCCGATCCACCACGGCCCAACTGCTGCAGTACAACCCGTCCCTCAGCGCTGACAAGCCCATCCCCGCGGGCACCAGGGTGAGGCTCATGCCCGGGGAACTCAAGATCGACGGAGCGCAGGGCACCTTCACATCAGACCCCGACGGCGTCCCGCTCACCTACACCACCACCCCCGGGGACACCGAGCGCCAGATCTCGTTCCGTTTCAGCGTGACGGACCTGAGATGGGCCAACCGCCCGCTTACCGGCACCGAAGCGGTCTGGTACGCCTTCACCGACCTACCCACCGGGGAGCTCGCCCCCGGCCAGACCATCAGCCTCGCCTTGAACAAACCCATCCACAAGTAGCTGCGGGAGCCATCCAAAACTGACGGGGCTATCCCGCCTGCCGCGGCACCCAAAGCGTGCCCCTACTCGAAGTGGGTTTCGATCCCGCTCCCCGAGACCTGTTCGATCAGTTCGGTGGCTATGTCCCGTAGTTTGCGGTTGCGGTTGCTGGAGACCTTGGTGAGGATTTCCATCGCTTCTGCCTGCGAGCATCGGTTTTGCGCCATGATGACACCGCAGGCCACGTCGATCGCGGTCCTGCTTTGCATGGCTGATTCCAGGTCCTCGGCCCGGTGGTGGGCTGAGTCGATGCGCACGGACAGGTGGAGTATGTTGCGGGCGGCAGCGGCGAAGCCCACGGCCTTGTTGAAGACATCGGGGGTGAACGCGCCTGGCTTGGATGCGAAAAAGTTCAGCGCCGCACTGGCGTCCTCGCTGATTTCCATGGGAATCCCCAAGGAGCTATGAACGCCTATCTCTGCGAATTTCTTGGTGAGCGCCGGCCAGCGCAGATCTGTCGAACCGTCGTCGATGATCACTGGAGACATCTCCCGGAGTGCCGCGATGCAGGGTCCGTCACCGATCGCCTGCTCAAACCGGTCAATCTGGACTGCGCGTGAGCTGCTGCCCGCAGCAGTAAGGGGCCGGCGTCTGACTTTGACGGTGATTGCGCATTCGATCTCGTCGCCGGAAGCTTCGGAAATCGAGGCAGCAGCGAGCTTAGTGAGCCCGCCAAGGAAATCAGATGCGTTCTGGGCGCCGACCAGAACAGACTGAAGGTCCAGAATGCCTTGAAGCAGGTCTGCAGCTTCGTTTTCCGGTGAACTCGACATTGCCCCATCCTACTTTCCTCGTTTGCCCTGTCCTCGTTTGCCAAGGAGAACGGTGCCCCGACGCTGGCGGCCCGCATCCCGCCGTCGTATGCTGCATGCAGTCCTAGGCTTTCGATCCCCTACCGCGGAGTACGCACATGCAGATCCCCAAACCGTCCGACGCCGACAAAGACCGCTTCCGTGCCGTGGTGCCAGAGAACCCTGATGTCGTCGTCAAGCCGATGTTCGGGAACCTGGGCGCATTCGTGAACGGCAATATGTTCGCCGGGCTGTTCGGCCCGATGATCGGCGTCAAGCTTTCCGACGCCGACCGCGAGGCGCTGGAGGCCAGCCACCAAACGCTCCCGTTCGGCCCGGAAGGTCGCGCCATGGGTGGTTACGTCGGGCTCCCCGAAGCTTTGAGCGACACGGACGAGCAAACAGCGGAGTGGGTCGAGAAGGCTTTCGAGTACGTCGCAACCCTCCCGCCGAAGGTCGCGAAGCCCCGTTCAGCGAAGAAGTAGCTGCCGCCGCGGCGACGGCACCAGGTCACAAGACTCAGAATCGGGAAGTATGGTCTTCGATCAGTCCGCTTGCCGCAATCTCACGGAAGGTATAGATCCCCCGGACTGCGGCGGCCGTGTCCCGGAATGGTGAGGAGACGGCAAGCTCTTTCCCGAACTCGTCAACCAGCCGCACCCTGCAGCTGCCTCCATTGTCAGTGAAAACTTCAAAGTGTCCCGCCATCAGAGAAGTCCTCCCCGACGGCGACCGGGAGCAAGCGTGGGCAGTGCGGGATGCCCGGTAGCCGGGCTGCCGTTTAGCGGTTGATGATGTCCTGGTTCGCGTCGCCGCTCCAGCTCGCTCGTCACGAGGTCCAGCAACGCCTGGGCCGGTTCGGAGAGCCGGTGGGTTGCGGCCGGGTGGGCTATTTCGTCGCAATGAAGAAGCACAAGACGAATGCGTTCCAATTCCCGCGAGGGCACGAATGGCCATCGCCGAAACAGTTGTTGGACCGCGCTCGGCCTGGGCAGGTAGCCCCGCAAGGCTTCACTCGAGGTGTCCGCCGTCCAGGCTGCACCGCGCCGCGCGGCGCGAAGATGGGGGTGGCTGGGTTGGATAGGTGCCATCACTGACCTCCTCGTACTAAATCGAGAAAGCCAGCTGCTTGACCTATACCAGCATATAGAATGTGACTTAGGTCATGTCAATCGATTTGACTTTATTTCGACCAGTAACGGGGCCGCTCACCGCCCCGATGGTTGCGCTGGGCCGGGCCACAATGACAAGACCGAAGAGGGACAGCAGGGCCCCGACGATCATGATGACTGCCATCGGGACGGCCGTGTCCGTACCACCCAACCCTGCGATCGGCGCGATGACGCCGGCCGTGGTCCACTGCACCAGACCCAGGACGGCAGAACTCGTGCCCGGGTGCGCCGGCACTTCAGCCGAGGCAAGGGCACCGCCATTGGTATTGATCAGTCCCTGGGCCACCATGAGCGCGAAGAAGCTGCCCATTGCCACGAGCAAAGGAGTGCCCCACCAGAGGGCGCCGGCAAGCATGACGACTCCAGCGGCGAGCGCGATGGTCTGTCCTACGAGGATGACCCGTCGGGTGGGCACCTGCACTGCCAGGCGCGCCGAGACGAGGGCAGCGATAGTCATCCCGCCAGCGTTCGCGGCAAAGACGATGGAGTACGCCACAGGCGACAATCCGTTCATCTTCTGCAGGATAAAGGCGGACGTTGCGACATAAGCGAACAACGCGATAAATGCCGAAGATGCCACCATCACGTATCCAACGAACCAGCGGTTCGCCAGGACAGTGCGCGCCGCACACCCGAATTCACGCAGTCCGCCCGCGTGACGTTTCCCGCGGGGCAAGGATTCCGGCACGACAAACAGCGCACAAAGGGTCATCAGGACACCAAGGGCCGCCAGTGTCCAGAAGGTCATCCGCCACCCGGTCAGCTGCAGGATCACGGCGCCCAGCAGTGGGCTGATGATCGGCGCCACGCCCCCGATCCCCATCACGATGTTGAGCACACGGACCAATTGAGGGCCGTGGGCCAGGTCCACGATGACGGCACGGCCGATCACCATCGCCCATCCCCCGCCAAAGCCCTGCAGCAACCGGGCAATCATCATGAATCCGATGCTCGGGGCCAGGGCGCAGCCAACCGTCGCGAGGGTCATGAGGATCGTGCCTGCCACAAGCGGCATATGTCTGCCGCGTTGGTCGCTGAACGGGCCCCCGACCAGCTGCCCCAGTCCCATGCCGGCAAAGAACGTCGTCAGAGTCAGCTGAACCGATGACGCCGAGGTGCCGAATTCTTCCGACACGCGTGGGAACGCCGGGACGTACATGTCGGTTGCAAGCGGTGCGACAGCGGTAAGGAAGACGACAGTGGCGACTAGTGCTGCCGGGACAGTCCCGGCCGTCGCAGCCCGTGTGGTGGTCGGCGTCGTACTCACGGGCGGTAGGACCACAGGTCCGAGCCGCATACGCGGACGTCTTCGGGGGTGTGCATGATGGTTGCGCGCATACGCTGGTGCTCCATTTCATTGAATACCGGACTTCGATTTCCATGAAACCCGCAATGCGCAGGCGTAGCGAGGGCTCTGTCGAAACGGGTTATGACAGAACCTCCCAACCGTTCCTGGTTACGTCGTACCGTTTCCATATGGATAACCGAGCCGAGGTACGAGAGTTTCTGGTCTCCCGCCGAGGACGCATCACCCCCGAGCAGGCGGGCATCGAGCCCATCGGCGGCCGGCGCCGCGTGGCGGGTCTCCGAAGGGAAGAAGTCGCCCGTCTCGCCGGAGTCAGCATCGACTACTACACCCGCCTTGAGCGTGGAAACCTCACAGGGGTCTCGGACAGCGTCCTCGACTCAATCGCCCGGGCCCTTGAGCTCGACCGCGCCGAACACGACCACCTCCATGACCTGGCACGTGCGGCCGGCCCCTCTGCGCGGAGACGACCAGCGAGCCCACCGGCGTCGGCCGTGCGGCCCGTGATGCAGTATCTGCTCGACGCCATCACCGGCGCCCCGGCCTTTATCGGCAACAACCGCATGGACATCGTTGCCGCCAACGCCCTCGGCTACGCCCTCTACTCCGAGATGTACCGCGGCCCGGCACGCCCCGCGAACCACTCGCGCTTCATCTTCCTGGACCCCCGCGCCCACAACTTCTACCCCGGCTGGGACCGTGCAGCGAACGTCAACGTCGCGATTCTGCGCCGCGACGCCGGCCGGAACCCCCACGACAAAGACATCGCAGCACTCGTTGGCGAACTCTCCATGCGCAGCGAGGAATTCCGCACCCGCTGGGCAGCACACAACGTGCGCCGCCACTACTCAGGCACCAAGTTCTTCAACCACTCCGTCGTCGGGCTCCTGGAACTGACCTATCAGGCCATGGAACTCGAAGAGGACCCCGGCCACACCCTCACGGTCTACCCCGCCATTCCCGGCAGCCCCTCGGAAGAAGCCCTCAAACTCCTCGCCTCCTGGGCGGCGACCGAGAACATCGTCCAGTCCCCCAACCTCACGCGGGACCTTCGAGCCAGCACCACCAAAGGTGAGGTCTGAGCCTTCTCCGCTCACGACCACGGCCTCTCGTGTCCAAAGCTCCCAGGAGGGCGTAGTGTCGAAGTAGGAGATTTCAGGATGGTCGTTCGGGTCCAGGGATTGAATATCAGGGCCGTGCGGCGCAAGCGGGCATGGCTACCGGCCTGGGTTAGGGATCCCGGGCGCCCCTTGGAATCGAGGCCGTATGGCCAGCAACAACGCATTACCCACTCCAGAACAACTGCAGGACCTTCTGCTTGAAAGTCCCGGCTTCACCGAATTTCTCCTGGGCTTAGCCACCATCTCAGCATCCTTGTTGGACGGTCGGGAACCTCTCTTGTGCGCCATCACTGTCGAGCGGGATGCCGGCCCATCAACGGTGGCCAGCAGTACCGCCGCAGCGCAGCGCATGGACGAAAAACAATACGCGTTCGACGACGGCCCTTGCCTTACGGCCTTGCGTCACCAACATCGCGTGTTGATTGATGATCTGCAGGCCGATGCCCGCTGGGCCCATTACGCCAGCCAGGTGGAAGGCGAAGGTATTCGTTCTGTCCTCGCGGTGCCCATCCAAACAGATTCGTCGTCACGCGCAGCCTTGAATTGCTATGCCTACGCCCCCGGCACCTTTAACGAGGTAACCGTCTCCCGCGTCCTAGAACATGCGGAGACAATTTCGAAGACGCTGAGGTTGGCGCTGAGGCTTCATGTCCCGGAGCCGTACCCCGAGCACCTGCGCTCGGCCCTGCAATCACGTGCAGTAGTGGACGCGGCGCTGTCCTTGATCATGCTCCAGAACCGTTGCGGACGGGACCGCGCCATGGAACTCCTTCAGCTTGCTGCTCGGAACAACAACCGGCGTCTTCATGACATCGCCACCGACATCCTGAAAGCCTCAGTCCCCCTCGATTGGACTTCCTCGGGTGCATCCCATGAATAATCGTGAGGGGTAGGGCATGGGTCATCCTGAGTGGGCATCCGCGCAGCGGAGATTCGCCGCCGAATGGTACCGAGACGGCCACATGCCCTTGGACGGGGTGTGGTCATACTTCTACGGGATAGGCGGCGATGCAGATGAATTCTCAATCGACGCGTATCTTCATGAGCTTGGCGAACTCCCGCCATCCCAAATGAAGCTTTTGGCCTTCGCAATGCAAGAAATCAACGCCGAGAGAATGGCGGACTCATGACTAACTCAGAGCCGCGGCCAACCCACAATGCTTTGGCTGGATTGGCTGCCCACCCGAACCAGGACCTTGGCGTCACCCTTCAGGATCTTCTCTTGGAGAGCGCCGACGTCGACGAGTTTCTTGCTGTTCTAGCCAATCTGGTGGCGGCCGCTCTCACAACTGCCTCCAACGCCGTCTCATGTGGTGTCATCGTTATCACGAGGAAAAAGGGCATTACAACCGCCGCCAGCGATGAGCGAGTGCGCGTACTCGATGAACTGCAAATTGAATTCGACGACGGGCCTTGCCTCACGGCACTTCGGCACAATTCAGTGATTCTTGTGGTCGATACCCGCGGCGAAAACCGTTGGAGTGACTACATCGAGGCCGTCTGGCGGAACGGCATCGGGTCTATCCTCGCGGTCCCGCTTGATCTGGCCGGTGAAGCCGAAGCCGTCATGAACCTCTATTCGACCACCCCGCATGGGTTCACCGGACCGGACATTACAGCCGCGGAAGAATTCGCCGAGCGCGCAGCGAAGTCCTTGCGTCTGGCTTTGATGATCTCCCAGTTGCGTAACGCCAAGGACGATCTCACCGCAGCCATGCAGTCCCGCTCAACGATCGACACCGCCGTCGGGATTGTGATGGCGCAAAACCGATGCGGACGCGATACTGCCTTCAAGGTTTTGACCCGGGCCTCGAACAGCCGAAACGTCAAACTCCGGGATATAGCTGCTCATGTCATTGCCTCCGTGTCGGGCGAGACGGACTCAGAAGCCTACTTCGACGAATAGCCAAAGCGTGGGGAATGGTGCGGACTAAGCTAGGAACAGCGCACCAACTGCGGTACTGGATTCTCTTTCACAGGAACGCTGCGGCTCGATGCACTGGACCTAGATGAATGAGGACTATGGCGCGGAAACTACCGCTGGATGAACTGTCGACCGTGATTGCGCGAATCCAGGGCCTGCTACTGACGGAAGAGAAAGTGGACCGCGCCGTGCGGTTGCTTGCCCGTGCCATCAAGGACTCTGTGTCCGGAGCCACCGGCGCTGGAGTTTCCATTCTGGATTCGAGAGGCAGGCTGACCAGCAGCGCCTCCACGGATGAAGTGGTCACCCGTGCGGACGCCCTCCAGTATGAACTGGGCCAGGGACCGTGCCTGACAGCCTGGGCCATGGAAGAAACAGTGATCGTCCAGGACGTCGCAACGGATCCGCGCTGGCGCGAATGGTCTGACGCTGTGAAGGGCATGCCTATTCTTTCGGTGATCAGCACCCCTTTGATCGCCGAGCAAGGATGCATCGGCGCTTTGAAGATCTACTCGGACCGTGCGGGCGCTTTCGGCGAGGAGGCAGCCGGAGTGCTGGAACTATTCGCCGCCCCGGCTGCAACGCTGCTTGCGAATATCCAGGCCAGTGAAGCGCCACACCGCATCAGCGAAGCCTTGGCTGAATCCCTCCATAGTCGCGACTTGGTGAACCAAGCCTGCGGCATACTGATGCAGCGCCACTCTTTGACCGTTGACTTGGCCCTTGCCGAACTGATGCGCCGGGCCCGGCGCCAGAACAGCACACTGGGTCAGATCAGTGCCGATCTCGCCGCCGGGATTCCGGCGGCCCTGGACTAAGGCCGGCCCGTGGGCTTCGATCCGCACGAACCACAGCAGCAGCGCATGCTGGCCGCTGCCATGAAGTCAGCACAAATCAACGTAGGCGAACTCTGGCTCAAGTACTTCAGCCTGGGCGGCGAAGTTGGCGAGTACGAGGTGGAAGCCTACCTCCAGGGCCTCCTGTCCCTGCCCGTTCTACAGCGCGACCTCCTGGCGATGGCCGCCAACGAACTCATCGGCACATTCCCCCAAGGTCGCGCGCCCTACTCCGATGAGCTCGGCCCGGATGGCGAGTCCCCCAGGAAGGAACCCGGCTCCGGGACGAAGGAATTGCCGGAGGCTGAGGAATAGGCGGCGCCTTGCGTCGCTGGGGGTGGGGTGTACGACGTCGGCCGGCACCTGGGCGGTTGCGTTCAGTTCCTGTGTGGTTCAGTTGCGGAGCACGACGGCGCGGTGCCAACACGTAGACGCCCTTAGCCCAAAACACGTAGACGCCGGCTCTTCCACACTGAATTTTGCGATTTTCACACGGAGATTCGGCTAAAACGCACGGAGATTGGACCGATTCCACACGGAGACGGGTTTCCGCAGGTCTATCTTTCTCTCAGGATGGGGCCAGCTCAACAACTGACCAACTTTCCTAACCAAATTATGTCAACCTAACCCTTGGGGGGATTATGAATTGGCACCAAATTGGCTGCGTTATGCGAAGAAAGACAAAAGCCGGCCGAGTAGTCGCAGCCGGTATTATCGCACTTGGGTTGTGTGTCGCCCAGCCCACCTCGGCATTTGCAGCGCCACCCACGCTGGAAGATGCTAACCAGATCATGGCCAAGACTTCGACGAGAATGCAGGTCACGTCGAACTTGGTTGACCCTACAAATGACGCTGGCGCTGTTGCACCTGGGCAACCAACCGATACTGGTCAAAAGGCTCACGTTCCCAGCAAAGTCGAACTCTCAGCTTCGGGCACGGCCGAGGTTCTCGTTTCGTCGGGGAATGACCAGAAGAAGCCGGACAGGAAGATCACTGCCTCGTTTGCTCATGGGAAGGCCAAAGTATCCGGGGACACTGCGGTGTATTCAACTTCTGGTGTCGACAGAAAGTTGTATGTGCGTTCCACGCCAAGTGGTGCCGACGTGTTTATTGCCCTCGGCAGTCCCAAGGCGGATCGGACGGCGGCCTTTGAATACGACCTTCCGCCCGGGTTTTCTGTCTCGGACGGAATCCCTGGTTTCAAGAACTTCTACTCGGCACAAGGCAACTATTTGGGTTCGGTGAAGCAGGGCAGCGCCAAGGACTCCGCTGGCACCGCAGTCCCCACAACATTGGAAATCAGCGCTGCCACCATCACGCAGAAGGTACAGCCGACCGGTGCGACTGCGTATCCGCTCGTAATGGCCGCCCCGTCGTGGACCTACAACTTCGAGTTCCCACTGGGCTACGGCAATCACGTGGAGCCGTTCAATCTCCTTCGAGCGTGCTTTAACTGCTACTTCCCGATCAACGGGGCAACGTCAACGTACCCATATGTAGGGCAGGTGTTGGATCTGAAAATCCTCATTGCGGGGGCGATTCAGGTTCCGGCGCCAGTGCAAATTGGTTATGTCGGAAACTTCTATTTCCAGTTCACGGCACTGGCAGGACACTTCGACGGCGAGGAATCGGTCATCAATTTCGCTTCGATACCCAAGCCAAACGGCGAGAGGGCCTTGAACGTCAACGCGGCCATCGTCATTGACCGCGGAGTACTGAACGCCGGGAACCAGTACGCCGCACGTGGGCAGTGGTACCAATTTGCCAGCAACATGTGCATGGGGCTCTGGAGGACGAATGCTTCAGCCTGCAACTGGCCTGCACTCTATCCACCCTACTAACTGATGACTTGTCGTTGGGGAGTTTAACGAGACTCCCCAACGACAGTCTTCGTCCGAGGCCACGCCAGTCCGCCAATAACAGCTGCTGCACCCGCCGAAACAAGATTCGTCCACCACGGCCACTTTGAATCCGATGCCGAGGCCAAGGCCATGAGGATCAGCAACGTCGAAGCCCCAGTAATTGCGGCGGCCGTAGCTTTTTCAAGATCACCTCGAATTCCGATCAGGCGACACGCCCAAAAGGTCAATACGGCAATGATGCAACCCAACACGGCACCTACCATCGCTCCGCCGAGCCCGCTGAGTATCGCCAACCCAGGGCCGCCGGGCCCGCCCAAGAGAAGAACCACCAGCGCATAGGCGCATCCGAACCCAGCCCCAAAGAATAATCCCCTGCTTACTGGTCTGTTCAACGTTCCTCCGTCTCTGAGGAGGTCAGAATGCCGCAAATTCCTAAAGTCTATTGCGTCTACGATAATTCGTTTCAGGGAGCCGGTGCCAGCAGTGGGACCCTGACCATATTCGAGTCGAAGTCTTCGGTCTGCAACCATGCAGCAGGTTCCTTGCCGACGAATTCCCGGGCACCTGAGCGCTTCGGCCTGGACGATGCGACGGCGGACTCGGCTACACGGAGATGGTCGTCTGCGAACACTGAGATTGGCTCTTTTCACACGGATTTTTGGGGAAATCACACTGAGATTCGGTAGATCGCACACGGAGACGCCCTCGGCGGGGCTTATTTTGCTGTAGATGAAACTTCTGACTCTCTCCGCGGCCGCAATGCTCTTGATCGTTTCCATCATTTCATTCGTCGGCAATCAGGCCACATGGGTGCTATCTCTGGCGGCGTCGGTGGCGAGTCTTGCGACATGGTTTGTCGGCTCATCGCATTTGAGGGTGTAGCGGGGGTGGGCGCGTCGTTGGCCGGATAGGGGTCGAGGTCTTCCGATGATGGAAGTTCCTACACTGCCCATCCGGAAGACCTCGACGTGTCCAACGCTACCTTCCTGCCTCCTGACCTGACTATGTTCTGCCGGCTCGATGAGCTTGGGCTCGAAGCTGCCGGGCAGCGACTCGCCCCTGGCCGTGCGGTGTTGGAATGCCGTGCCGTTGATCCGGATGACTGGTGCCGATCGTGTGGGGGCCAGGGCATCGCCCGCGGCACGGTCACACGGCCGCTCGCGCACGAACCGCTGGGATGGCGGCCGACGACGCTGCTGGTGAGGGTCCGCCGCTACAAGTGCACCGGGTGCGGCCGGGTGTGGCGGCAGGACATCTCCAAAGCGGCGCAGCCGAGGGCGAAGATCTCCCGCCGCGGGCTGCGCTGGGCGCTGGAGGGCATCGTGTGCCAGCACCTGACCGTCGCCCGCGTCGCGGAAGGCCTGGGCGTGTCCTGGCATACCGCGAACAGCGCGATCCTTGCCGAGGGCAAGCGGGTGTTGATCGAGGACCCTGCCCGGTTCAACGCCGGTGGCCGTGATCGGCGTTGATGAGCATGTCGTGCGCCACGAGGCGCTGTTGTTTCGGATGGAGGTGAGAGACCTGCATCGCTTGGTCGTCGCAGCGGCTGGGTGAAGCTGGCGGCAGTCCGTCCTTGGGGAACGCCGGGGATGGATGGGAGCAGCCGCGACAAAGTCAGGGCGGTCCGGCACTACCGGACGGGCCGTGCCTGGTGAGCAAGACGGGAAGGTGTACGCAAGGAACCGGTGTCGTGAAGCCTCTTCATCGTCGACCAGCTCGAACCCGGTGGATCGGGGCTGGTGTGCGGTGCGCACCCATCTGTCGTGGTCACCAGCCAGGTGACCGTGGGGGTGGGGAACTGTCAGAACGGTGGTATGTGTCGGGTCTGGCAGGCCGTGGTGAAGGTCTGCGGCGTAGCCACGACGAGACCGCAGGGGCAAAGCCGGGCGCCTCGCCCGTTGACCGAACAGCAGTGAACGTGGGAACCACCTGTGTCCGCTCCCTCTGGGATAGGCGCGTTGCCGGCCGAAGGGCGCAGGTGGGGCGGAGCCGTCGTAGTACTCCGAGGCCGGGAGAGCCGGCCGCATGGGGAAGGACGGCAGCGAGAGGAAGCAAGGAGGGACTGTGATGTCCGAAGATGCGCCGGTGAATACCGGCGCCGTGCTCTGGCCCGAGGAAGCCTCGGCCCAGGCGGCGGTACGGAGGATGCAGACCAAACTGCACTGTTGGGCGGCCGGGGGTCCCGGTCGCCGGTTTGATGATTTGTACAACCTGGTCTGCGATCCGGCGTTTCTGGTGGTGGCGTGGCAACGCGTCGCTGGCAACGCCGGGGCGCGGACCCCGGGAGTCGACCGGGCCACAGTGGCTTGGATCGCTTCCCGGGTCGGGGTTGAGGGATTCCTGCTGCACGTTCGTGACCATCTCAGGGCACGGACGTTCCGGCCGGTCGAGGTACGTCAAGTCATGATCCCCAAGCCGAGCGGGAAGCTGCGGAAGCTGGGGATCCCGACGGTGACCGACCGGGTGGTGCAGGCTGCCCTCAAGCTGGTGCTGGAACCGATTTTCGAGGCGGACTTTCGGCCGTGCTCGTACGGGTTCCGGCCGAACCGGCGCGCGCAGGATGCCATCGCCGAGATCCATCACTTCACCACCAAGCGGTATCAATGGGTGCTGGAGGCCGACATCGAGGCGTGCTTCGACATGATCGATCACGTCGCGTTGATGGACAGGGTCCGGGCAAGGATCGGCGACAAGCGTGTGCTGGGGCTGGTCAAGGCGTTCCTCAAGGCCGGGGTGATGACCACCATCGGTACTCGCGAGGCCACGCACACCGGCACCCCGCAGGGCGGGTTATGCTCAGCTGAACATAACGACCCCTATGAGCAGTGCCGGGTTATGAGCAG